>NZ_JBEXWT010000021.1:0-117171 GCF_040629945.1 Kitasatospora sp. NPDC005856
CACCAGCCGGCCGAGCGCAGCGACATCCACCATGGGCATGAGCACCTCCGCTTGTTTACGGACAGTATGCGCCGATCACACAGCGAAACCACGCCAATGATCGAGGAGGCTCCGGCGGTCGGTGTCAGCCCGCCGGCAGTACCGCTGGGTCCGGTCGACCGTCCACCAGGATCGCCGAGCCCCCCTCACACGCAGGAAGCGGATTGCCGACGGAGGCGGGCCTCCACCGCCGGCCTTGACTCGGCGACCGCCGCGCGGTCCGAACGGGCCAGGCGGTTCCACGAGCGTTTCCGGCGCCTTGTCAGCCGTTCCCCCGGGATGTCGGGGAATTCGACGAAAGCCTCACCCGTTCGGCTTGCTTCCTTGACTGCCGGGCGAGGCATGACCGGGGCGCCTGCCACCGCCGAGTCTCGGCACCGCCCATCCTGGCCGCTACCGGATACGCGTCCGGTAAGCCTCCCGCGTCCGAACGGAGTTCCCGTTGAGTTACCTTCAGTTCCCGCGCCTCCACTTCTCAGGAAGGTTCGTTTTCGACCCTTCCACCGTCAACAACGATCCACGGCACTTCGACAACGACACGTTCCAACCTCGATTCCACAGACGCAGTGGTTCCACGAAGGACGGCTGGTGGAATCCACGGGGAAGCGCCTCGTTCCGCCTGCGCGACTGCAGGGTGACCAGCATCGTGGGGGCGGATGGCCGCCTGGTGACGTCCGGTGCGATCGAGCCCGTCGTCGGCGGCTCCCTGGTGGACGACGGCGATCGCGTCAGCGCGAAGATCCAGGACCTGGACCCGGTGCAGCAGGGTGTTTCCCAGATCTGGGGTCTGCGGCTTCGGTTGTTCGACAGCGGGCGGCGGCAGCTGCTGTACGGGGATTTCCGCCATGCCTCGTTCGTCGACCTGTGGGCGCGCTGCCCCCGGGCCGCAGGCCTGGACCGGTACTCCGCCGCCTACCAGTCCGTCATCAGGCTCAGCCCCGACCAGACGGACACGGGGTCGTCGCCGTTCCTGAAGGAGCTGGTGGAGAGCACGGCCGATGACGAGTTGTCCATCAGGTTCATGCTCGACGGTTACGAAGCCGACTGGCGCTCGCCGCGGTTCGCCACGGGCCGCATCGTGGGCTCCATCGGGCCGACCGCGTCCGGAGAGCCCCGGCACTTCACCGCGGCGCGCCGACTGCGCAGCCCCGCCGGGGGTGGACCCTTCATGGACGCGCCGTGCCGCATCGACGGGCAGGACCGGCTGCACATCGATCTGGGCAACAGCGTCCCCACCGGTACCCCCGGCGGCCCTCCCCTCGACAGCATCGGCCTCCTTCAGGTGGTGGCCCTGCCGAAGGGAGACGGTGAACCGGATGTGCTGGCTCAGCTCGGCCCCCTCGACGACGGGTTCCTCACCGAGCGCGCGGGCATCGCCACCATCCAACTCGGGCAGGACAAGGCGGTGTTCTCGGACCGTCGGCTCGCCCTGACGGCTCTCGACGGCACCGTGCTGCTGGAGGAGAACGGCGACGCCAGTTTCGCCCGCGCCGACGACGTCGTCTTCCACGTCTACCCCCCGGTGCAGGAGGGGGAGGGACCGACCACCACCGTCCACGCCACCCGGTTCGGCGAGCCGGCCGCCAACGTCAAGATCGTTTTCGGCAACGCCGCCATGGAAGACGCCAAGCGGCATTCCGACGACGAGTCGCTGGTCGCACCGCCGATCCCGATGGGCGAGCGAGGCGGGCTCCAGCCGATCCGGCCCGTGACCACCGATCAGCGGGGGCAGGCCACGGTCCGACTGGCGGCGACCGACCCGGGCAACCCGCGCGGTTACATCGACGGACAGGTCTACAACGTCGATTACGGCCCGGAGCACTCCAGCGGCAGCGGGACCGCGATGTACCAGGAGGACCAGCTCAACGTGCTGGTCTGGGACGAGTACAAGGAGCCGGCCGACATCGCCTGGATCCCCGACGTCAAACCGATCCTCCAGCAGTACGCCAACCTGTACCCGGTGATGCGGGACGTACTCGACCTGGCGAACTACCACGACGTCATCAAGTACAAGCACCGCCTGGAGCACGTCCTCGCCGAGCCCATGGATTCACCGAGCCACATGCCGGTCACCCGCGACCTGTCGCCGGGAAAGCGGGACGCCATCGTGAGGTGGCTGCGCCAGGAGCGGCCCCCCTTCCTGGCGCTCCGGAACGTCGACGACCTGCGCCACGCACTCCAGCTCGCCCTCGAGCTCGAGCACTCCACCGTTCCGGCGTACCTGTACGCGCTGTTCTCCCTCAAGCCCGGCAGCAACCGCGAGGTGGCCGAGATCATCCGGGGCGTGGTGGTGCAGGAGATGCTGCACATGACCCTGGTGGCCAACATCCTGACCGCGTTGGGCGGGAAGCCCCGGATCGGTCGGCCGGGATTCGTGCCGACGTACCCGAACCACTTGCCCGCCGGGGTACTGCCCGACCTCGTCGTCTCGCTGCGCCGGTGTTCGATCCAGCAGATCCGCGACGTGTTCATGGGGATCGAGAGGCCCGAGCGACCTCTCACCAAGGCGAGGACGCCCTATCCGGAGCCGGTCGTCCCCGAGCGGATCGAACTCAACGAGCTGGGCGAGGTCACGTCCTACCACTACGAGTTGCCCCAGAACAACACGGTCAAGACGGCCCAGGCCATTTCGGCGCAGGATCTGGACACCCATCTGTTCTCCCCGCTGAGGACCTTCTTCGAGGAGGCGGAGTTCGAGGAGTTCACCATCGGGTGGCTCTACACGCAGATGGCCAGGAAGATCAGCGAGATGGGGGACGGCGTCTTCACAGGAAGAGAAAGGCCCCAGGTGCTGAACTGGCCCGGCGAGGCGCCGGGGAACCTCCACAGGGTGTACGACGTCGCCACCGCCCACGCCGCGATCTACGAGATCATCTATCAGGGCGAAGGCACCATCGGGAACCCCGAGTACCAGGGGCGGCCCTCCCACTACTACCGGTTCCAGCAGATCGTCAGAGGCAGACGCCTGATCCAGAAGGACGGCGCATGGGTGTTCGAGGGCGAGGAGATCCCCTTCGACCCGGACGGCGTGTACCCGGTGATGGACGACCCCGATACGTCCGCGATTCCGCAGGACTCCCCCGGCCGGCTCGCGTCCGAGCTGTGCGACCGGACGTACGGCGATCTCCTCGGGGCCCTGGAGCGGGTCTTCGACGGGCACCCCGAGCACCTACAGGACGCGGTCTCGCTGATGTACTCCGTGGAGGTCCGCGCCAAGGAGCTGTTCCGCCACCCGTCCGCTCCCGGCGCCGACACCGTCCTGGGACCGAGCTTCCAGGTCTGACGCGACGCCAGGCGACCACCACCTCCACGACCGCCACTCGCGCAGGTGCGTCCAGGGCCCGGCCGGAGCACTGCCCGGCCGGGCCCTGACTCCTGTCGTTGCCCCAGGGCGAGGGAACCCGTGGGCCCGCCGTCCCGGCGACGGGCTCCCGGCGGGGCGGGCACGCGCTACCCGAGGCCCGCCAGCCGCAGGAGCAGCGGCTTCACTTCGGTGGCCCCGACCCGACCGCAGACGGCCCCGGAAGCCGAGCACACGATGACCGGCCCGTCGTCGGGGTCCTCGGGCAGGCGGCCGTGGCTGCCGCGGACGGGCGACGGGTCGAGTGGCACGACCGCCATGCGGTAGCGCATGCCGAGCTTCTTGCGGGCGAGCGCCCACATCGCCCTGGCTCTCACCCAGGGATCGAGGGGGTCCAGGAACAGCTCGGCGGGGTCGTAGCCGGGCTTGCGGTGGATCTCCACCGTCCGGGCGAAGTCCGGGGCGGCCGCGTCGTCCAGCCAGTAGTAGTACGTGAACCAGGCGCCGGGCTCGGCCACGGCGACCAGGTCACCCGAGCGCGGGTGGTCCAGGCCGTGGTCCTTCTTGCCCCGGTCGTCGAGGATTCGTTCCACGCCGTCGAGGGCCAGGAGCGCCCCGCGGGCAGCCTCCAGGTCCTCCGGACAGCGCACGTAGACGTGCGCCACCTGGTGGTCGGCCACCGCGAAGGCGCGTGAGGCCGCGGGGTCGAGATACTCCATGCCCTCCTGGGTGTGCACCTCGAGCAGTCCGGCGCGGCGCAGGGCCCGGTTGATGTCGACCGGGCGGCTCACACGGGTGATGCCGTACTCGGACAGGACGACGACGGTGCGGCCCTCGGCCTCGGCGTCGTCGACGAGCGGGGTGATCACGGAGTCGAGTTCGGCGGCGGCCCGCTGGGAGCGCGGGTCGTCGGGGCCGTACCGTTGCAGGTCGTAGTCGAGGTGCGGCAGGTAGGACAGGACGAGGTCCGGAGCGCTGGAGCGCATGATGTGGCGGGTGGCCTCGGCGATCCAGCGACTCGAGTCGATGCCCGCGCCCGGTCCCCAGAAGCGGAACAAGGGGAAGGTGCCGAGCGCCCGGGTGAGCTCGTCGTGGAGCCGGGGCGGGCGGGTGTAGCAGTCGGGCTCCTTGCGGCCGTCGGCGCGGTAGACGGGGCGGGGGGTGACGGTGATGTCGGTCTCCGCGCCCATCGCGTACCACCAGCAGACGTTGGCGACGGTGTAGCCGGGGTGGGCGCGCCGGGCCGCGTCCCACAGTTTGTCGCCGCGGACCAGTCCGTTGTGCTGGCGCCACAGGAGCACCTCGCCGAGTTCGCGGAAGTACCAGCCGTTGCCCACGGCGCCGTGTTCCGCCGGGAGCGCGCCGGTGAGGAACGTGGACTGTGCCGCACAGGTCACGGCGGGCAGCACCGTCCCCAGGTGCGCCCATGAACCGGACCGGGCCAGCGTCGCGAGGCGGGGCATGCGGTCGAGCAGGCGCGGGGTCAGGGCCGCGACGTCGAGGACGAGGAGGGGCCGTGGCGGGCGGTGACTCGTCACGGCAGCTCCTTGAGGCCCAGGTCGACGAGGAGGTCGCGGGCGAGGGCCAGTTCGGCGGCGATGCCGTCGGCGAGCCGGCCGGGGCCGCCGGGGCGCAGCTCCGCGGGGAGGACCTGCCAGGTGTAGGTCTCGACCTCGAGGTGGTGGCTCAGCGGCGCCGGGCCGCCGACGAGGTGTTCCAGGGTGTCCCGGAGCACGTCGGTGGTGGAGGTGAGCGGAGGGGAGGGCGGCGCGTGCAGGGGAACGTGGAAGTGCGCACGCCACGGCGACTCGTCCGGCAGGACGCCGCCGGCCAGCGCCTGCGCGAGGTCGTCGGTGCCGAGCAGGCCGGCGACGGTCCGGGTGCGGGTCTGGTGCAGGAAGCGGGGCTCGGCGAATGCCGCGAGGGCCTCGCGTACTTCGGGCAGACCGGGGTGCTCGGCGTGCAGCGCGGCGGAGAGCTGGACCTTGGGCACGGGGATCCGGGCGGCCTGGAGGGCGTCGAGCGCGGTGCGCGGGTCCTCGAAGCAGGTGGCGAGGTGGCATGTGTCCAGGCAGACGCCGATGCGGTCGCCGGGGACGGTGGTGAGCTGGGAGATGGCTTCGGCGGTGGTCTCGATCACGCAGCCGGGCTCCGGCTCCAGGCCCACGCGGACGCGGCGGCCGGTCTCCGCCTCGAGGATGGCGAGCCGTTCCGCGAGCGCGGCCAAGGCGGCACGGGCGGCCTGCGCCCGGGCTGCGTCGAAGGGGGTGCGCCAGGCGACGGGGAGAGTCGAGACGGTGCCCTCCGCGGCGTCGTCCGGCATCAGTGTGGTGAGGAGCCTGGCCAGGTCGGCGGTGTGGGCCAGACGCCTGGGGTCGGTCCAGTCGGGCCGGTAGACGCGGTACTTGACCTCGGCGGCGCCGAATCCTTCATAGGGGAAGCCGTTGAGGGTGACGACCTCGAGGCCGCGCCGGTCGAGTTCGGAGCGCAGTCGGCGCAGGGCGGCGGGGTCCGCGGTCAGGGTGCGGACCGCGTCCCTGGAGAGCCACAGGCCGACGCCGAGCCGGTCCCGCCCGAGCAGCCGTCGCACCGGCTCGCAGTGGTCGCGGAGTTGGGCGAGCACCCCGTCGAGGGTCTCGGCCGGGTGGACGTTCGTGCAGTAAGCGAGGTGGACGACGTCGCCGTTGGGGTGGCGGAAGCGCACGGGGGCGCCTACTGCTCGCCGCGCAGGACGGAGTTGCCCTCGTAGGGGGCGTCCGGTCTGCCGCGGTCGAGGCTCAGTCGTCCGCTCAGTCCGTAGAACGCCACGGGGTTGCGCCACAGCACCTGGTCGGCCTCGTCCTCGCCGAACCCGGCCCTCAGCATGGCATCGCCGACCTTGCGGGTCGTGAGGGGGTCGCTTCTACCCCAGTCCGCGGCGGAGTTGACCACGACGCGTTCGGTCCCGAAGTCCTTGAGGACGGCGACCATGCGGTCCACGTCCATCTTGGTGTCCGGGTAGACGGAGAAGCCGAGCCAGGCACCGCTGTCCTTGGCCTCCTTGGCCGTGGTCTCGTTGAGGTGGTCGAGCAGCACCCGCTCCGGAGGGAGGGCCGACTCGCGCACGACGTCGATGGTGCGGCGCAGGCCGTTGAGCTTGTCCCGGTGCGGGGTGTGGACGAGGGCGGGAAGCCCGTGGTCGTGGGCGAGCTGGAGCTGGGCGGCGAACGCGGTGTCCTCGGCGGGGGTCTGGGAGTCGTAGCCGATCTCGCCGACGGCGACGACGTGGTCCTTGACGAGGTAGTGCGACAGTTCGTCGATGACGGGCACGCACCGCGGGTCGTTGGCCTCCTTGGGGTTGAGGGCGATCGCGCAGTGGTGGGTGATGCCGTACTGGGCGGCGCGGTAGGGCTCCCAGCCGAGCAGCGCGTCGAAGTAGTCGAGGAAGCTGGCGGGCGAGGTCCGCGGCTGGCCCAGCCAGAACGAGGGCTCGACGACGGCCCGCACGCCCGCCGCGCGCATGGCCTCGTAGTCGTCGGTCGTTCGGGAGGTCATGTGGACATGCGGGTCGAAGATGCGCATCAGGGTTCCTCCGCCTCTGCGGTCAGGGCTTGGACGAGGTACAGGTCGACGGGTACGGGGCGGCCTGCGGCTGTGCTTTCGCCGGTGTGGTCGGCGAGCATGCGGGCGAGTTCGGCGTCGCCGCGGGCCCGCCCGGCCAGGCCGGCGACCGCGGCCACGGGGACCCCGGTGCACAGGCACTTGAGGACCGCGTGCCGCCAGGCGTGCGGGGCGAGGTGTTCGGCGGCGTACGGGCCGACCGCAGCGGCGATCAGGCGGGTGTCGCTCGTTCGCAACGCGTCCTCGACGAGCGGCAGCCCTTCCGCGGGGGCGAGCTCCAGGCCGGGCAGGGCGAGCAGCACGGCGCGGCGTTCGTCGGCGGTGCCCCGGTGGTAGAGCCGCGCCGCGGTGACGGCGCCGGCGCCCGCGGTGTGCAGCAGCAGGACGCGCGCCGTGTCGGCTGCGGCCTCGGAACCGCAGCGGCGGCCGGCCTCGGCGAAGCGCGACTCCCAGGCCGGCGGGCCCCGCCGCTCTCCGGCCGGGGCCGCGGGTGCGGCCGCCTCGGCAAGGGCCGCGCCGAGCCAGACCCGGGCGGCGGGCGGCAGCCGCTCGTCGAGGGCTGTGAACGGCTCGTCCGCTGCCGCTCTCGTGATGGCCGGCGGGGTGGTCACCATGTGCCTCCGTTCCGCAGGAAGCGCAGGGAGCGCTCGGCAAGGTCCGGGCCCCTGTGCGAGTGCCGGGGCAGTTCGACGACGGTCAGGCCCCGGTAGCCCACGGTGCTCAGGGCGTCGAGGACGGGCGGGAAGTCGATCTCGCCTTCGCCGAAGGGCAGGTGCTCATGGACCGCGCGGCGCATGTCCTCGATCTGGACGTGCCGCAGCCAGGGCGCGGCGGCTCGCACGCAGTCGGCGGGCAGCTCGGGCTCGAGGCACTGGCAGTGCCCGATGTCCAGGGTGAGGCCGAGGACATCCGGGTCGCCGAGGTCCGCGCGCAGGCGGTCGAAGTCGGCGAGGGTGCCGAGGAGGTGGCCGGGCTCGGGCTCGACGGCGAGGGGCAGCCCTTCGCGTTCCGCCGCGGCGAGCACCGGTTCGAGCGCTTGGCCGAGCCGCTTCCACGAGGTGCCGTCATCCGCTCCGTCCGGCACGGTGCCGCTGAAGCAGTGCACGGCGTGCGCCCCGAGTTCGGCGGCGATGTGGACGGCGGTCACCAGCAGCCGGGCCCTGGTGGCGCGTGCTTCGGGGTCGGGGTCGATCAGGGAGGGTCCGTGCTTGCGCCGGGGGTCGAGGATGTAGCGTGCGCCGGTCTCGACGGTCACGCCCAGGCCGAGCCGCGCGAGGCGCCGCGCCACCTGCCGGGCGCGGGCGAGCGCGTCGGGAGCTGCCGGGTCGAGGTGCATGTGGTCGAGGGTCAGCCCGACCCCGTCGTAGCCCAGGTCGGCGAGGAGTGCGAGGGCGTCGTCGAGCCTGAGGTCGGTCAGGCCGTTGGTGCCGTAGCCGAGTCGCAGGCTCATGTCGGACTGACCCTCCGTGAGAGCCTGCGCGCGGCCGGCGCCAGGGTGATGATGGCCGCCGCGGCACCGACCGAGCCGTCCCGCGCCGCCAGTGCGGCCTGCAGCGGAACCATCGCCCGGATCCCGCCGCCGACGGCCCGCCGGGTGAGGGCGGGCGAGGGGTCGAGCACTGCACGGATCAACGGCCCCGCGACCGTGGCCGCGAACCCGGCCGCGCACCAGGCTGCGAACCCGGCTGCGAACCCGGCGCGGGTGAGGCCCTCGGGGGCACGGCTCCGGCTCCGCCCGAGCCCGCGCCGACGGCTCGTCACGATCCCCACCGCTGCCGTCGTGCCGAGCGCGGCGAGGGGGGCGGTCCGCGAGCCTCCCAGCGCCTCGTGGCGGGAGACCATCGTGACGGCGAAGGTGTGCGCTCCCAGGGCGGCCGCCGGACCAAGCGCCGCCCGCGTTCCTGAGCGGGACGTGGCCGCGGCGCCCAGGAGCAGGTCCAGGCAGCGGGCCGCCGTCATGACGGCCGGGCCGGCCTTGGTCCGCTTCAGGCCCAGGTCGTACGCCCACGCCGTGGCCGCGAGGACCGCCGCGGTCCGCGCGGCTTCGCGGCCCGCCCGGCGAGCCAGCGCCAGGCCGGCCGCTGTCAGGCCGGCCGAGGCCGCGAGCGCGGTGCCCGGCCTGATCCGACCGGAGGGGATCGGGCGGTGCGGTCGGCAGGTCGCGTCCTCGTTCTGGTCCGCCCAGTCGTTGAGGGCCATCCCTGCCGCGTACAGGCACAGTGAGGCGCCCATCGCGAGCCCGGTGCCGCGGGTCGGCCGCTCCCCGGTGGCCGCCGCCCCGGCGAGCGCATCACCCGGAACCGTGACCAGGGCGGAGACTCTCAGGAGTTCTGCCCAGGCACGCAGCCGGGACGCAGGCCGCGCGGCGGTTCCCCGGCCGTCGCCCGGCATCACTGCGGCTTCCGCAGGCGCTCGGCGAAGCCCAGCAGGGCCGTGTACTGGTCGGCCAGCGCCGAGGAGCCGCCGTCGGGGTCCTTGAAGTAGAAGCCCAGCTCCGGGCGTGGGCCCGTGATCCCCGCCTCGTGGGCGCGGGCAAGCAGCCGCGCCAGGTCGAGGACCAGGGGTGCGGCCAGCGCCGAGTCGCAGCCCTGCCAGATCGTCTGCAGGAACATCCGCGCACCGAGGAAACCGTCGAAGGCGACGTGGTCCCAGGCGGTCTTCCAGTCCCCCAGCACCGGCACGTCGTCGATGTGCACCTTTCCTTCGGGCAGCGAACCGAGGGTGTCGTGCAGCGTCCGGTTCTTGCCGGCGTTCTTGGCGGCGGCAGCCCCGGGGTCCGCCAGCGCGGCGCCGTCCCCTCCGCCGAGCAGGTTCGTTCCGGACCAGGCGCGCACCTCCAGTGCACGCTGCCGGAACATGGGCCCGAGCACGGCCCGCAGCAGGGTCTGCCCGGTCTTGCCGTCCCGGCCCGCGTGGGGCACCGCCGCGTCGCGGGCCGCCGCGCGCAGCGCCGTGTGACGCAGGCCCGGGGACGGCGTGAAGTTGACATAGGGGCATCCGGCGCGCAGCGCGGCCGCCGCGTACAACGAGCTGGGGGGCAGACGGGCGTCGCCCTCGGCGGGCGCTGGCTCCGTGGTGGCGACGTTGACCACGACCGTGCGCGCCGCACCGCGGCGGCTCGCGAAGCCGGCGATGTCGGCCGCGAAGCCCGCGATCAGCTCCTCGTCGCCTCGGGGGTCCGCGGGCAGCGGTCCGCCGATCCGTATCTCCGCGTCAGCGGCGTCGAGTTCGGCGCACACCGCTGACGGCAGCCCGTGCGGCAGCACTCCCGCAGCGGCCAGCGACTCCGCCTTCTTGGACAGCGGGTAGCCCGCCGTGTCGTGCCCTCCGAAGACGAACGAGGACAGCGGGGGCAGCCCGCTCCCCTCGAACGGCGGGGTCTCGGTCACCATGCCGGTCGGCGGCAGCAGTCCGGCGGTGACGGCGGCGCACCCCGCGACTGCCGTGACGGCGACGGAGCCCCGGGCCCCGACGAACCACACTCCGGTCGGGGATCCGGCCTCGGGCCCGGACCCGTTGGCGTGAAGGGACACAGGGTGCCTCCCAAAGCCGCCGACTCTCGACGGTCTGTAATCCTGATATCACGGAATAAGATCCCATCGCATGTCTTATGTCCCTCTTGTGCCAGTGCCGTGCCCCGTGGCCGCGCGCCCCTCTCCGCCCTGCCGCCGCGGAGGGAAACGGTCGGCCGTCCGCTCGGGCTCCGCCCCTCGTCCGGGGTGCCGGACCACTCCGGACGGCCCAAGCCGACAGGGCGGCGGCGGCTGTACCGACGATCCTGCTGTGTGAGGTGCCAGCTCACAGCCGCTCGCGGCAGAGGAGGATCCCGATGAGCAGTGCGGACGTGCCGGCGGAGGATGCCGAGCGGTCGAGCACGGACCGGGCGGCGGACACCGCGCGGGCGGCGACCGGATCGCAGAAGATCACCTGGCTCACGCTGGCGCTGATGACCACCAGCTCCGTCGCGAGCCTGCGGGCCTCGCCCACCATGGCCGTCTACGGCCTCGCGTGCGTGTTCCTCTACCTGCTGCCGGCCGTCGTGTTCCTCATCCCCACGGCCCTGGTGTCGGCGGAGCTGGCGTCCGGTTGGAGCGGCGGGGTCTACAACTGGGTGGCGCAGGGGCTGTCGAAACCGCTGGGGTTCCTGGCCGTGTGGTGCCAGTTCGCGATGACGATCTTCTACTACCCGAGCCTGCTCGCCTACGTCGCCAGCACGATCGCCTACGTCGTCAACCCCGGCCTGGCCAGCAACGGCGTCTACACGGCGATCGTGATCGTGGTGGTCTACTGGACCGGCGTGTGGGTGTCCTCCCGCGGCACCAACGCGGTCGCGGGGCTCGCCTCCTGGGGGCTGATCATCGGCACGCTGATCCCCGGTGCGCTGCTGGTCGTCCTGGGCTTCGTCTTCCTCGGACAGGGCAACCCGTCCGCCGCGCCGATGGACGCCTCGCACTTCTTCCCCCAGTGGACCGGCATCGCCAGCCTGGTGCTGATCGTCAACAACTTCCTCAGCTACTCCGGCATGGAGATGAACGCCGTCCACGTGAACAAACTGCGCGACCCGGCCAGGGAGTTCCCCAGGTCGATGTTCCTGGCCATGGGCATGGTGCTGCTGATCTTCATCCTGCCCGCCCTCGCCATCAGCTGGGTCATCCCCGCCGACCAGCTCAGCCTCACCGCCGGCGTCATGCAGGCCTTCGACGCCTTCTTCCAGTACTTCCACATCGGCTGGCTGGTGCCGATCATCGCGGTCGGACTGTGCGCCGCCTCCGTCGGCGGCATGCTCACCTGGCTCGCCGGCCCCTCCAAGGGCCTGCTGCTGATCTCCCGCCAGGAGGGCTACCTGCCGCCCTTCCTGCAGAAGCTGAACGCCCACGGCATCCAGCAGAACATCCTCGTCACCCAGGGCCTCGTCACCACCCTGATCGCCCTGCTGTACGCCCTGATCCCCGACGTCTCCAGCGTCTACTGGATCTTCTCGGTGATCACCACCCAGGTCTACCTGATCGTGTACCTGCTGATGTTCGTCGCCGCGATCCAGCTGCGCCGCAGACAGCCCGACCATCCCCGCGGCTACCGCGCCCCGGCGCTGACCACGCTCTGCGTCGTCGGGCTCGTCGCCTCGGCACTGGCCATGGCGATCGGCTTCGTGCCCTCCTCGCAGTTCGGCGGGAGCAGCGCCTGGACCTACGTCGCCATCGTCGGCGGCGGTCTGCTGCTGCTCGGCCTGGTCATCCCGCTGGCCTTCCTCAAGGCCCGCAAACCCGGGTGGCGCCGGCCGGACGCCGCCGACGCCCAGGCGGAAGGGAGCGCCGCATGAGCCGCACCCTGATGGGATCGCAGCACCGCTGGATCTACGTCGGTGCGATCGTGGTGCTGGTCGGCCTGGTGGTCACCGCGCTGCTCACCTTCACCCAGCAGAAGGCCACCAACGAGGCCCACCGGAAGGCGAACCAGCTGAACGAGGCCCTCGTCGCCCGGGGATTCGCCTCACGCGACGCCGGCAACATCGCCGACACCCTCGGCACCGACGGCGGCGCGGTCTGCAAGGACCCCGTCTCGGCGCTGAAGCAGGGCCTGTGGCTCGTCCAGCTGGCCAACGGTGCGGGCGGACCGGGCATGCGCCCGGTCATCGTCGACAAGAAGGTCCTGGAGGCGGGCGCCGAGGTGGTCAAGGTGTACTGCCCGGAGAAGCTGGACGAGTACCAGCGCAAGATCAACGACCTCAAGACCTCGGATGTGATCAATGACTGAGGCCTCGCCCGAGAGCGCCCCGACCGACGACCTCGCCGCCCGGGTGGCCGCCCTGATGCCCCGGGCGAAGGCCGACCTCGCCGAGCTGGTCTCCATCCCCTCGGTCGCCGACCCCCGCCAGTTCCCGCCCGAGCAGTGCCTGCGCGCCGCCGAGTGGGTCGCCGCCGCCTTCACCGGGGTGGGCCTGCGGGACGTCCGGCTCGCGCGGACCCCGGACGGCAGCCACGCGGTGCTCGGCCACCGGCCGGCCCCGCCCGGCGCCCCCACCGTCCTGCTCTACAGTCACTACGACGTGCAGCCTCCCCTCGACGACGCCGCCTGGCAGTCACCACCCTTCGAGCTCACCGAGCGCGACGGCCGCTGGTACGGGCGCGGCGCCGCCGACTGCAAGGGCAACATCGTCATGCACCTCACCGCGCTGCGCGCACTGGGCACTGACGTCCCGGTGGGCCTCAAGCTCGTCGTGGAGGGCTCCGAGGAACAGGGCACCGGCGGGCTGGAGGCCTACGTCCCCGACCACGCCGACGAGTTGCGGGCCGACGCGCTGCTCATCTGCGACACCGGCAACGCGGCGGTGGGCGTCCCCACCGCGACGACCGCGCTGCGCGGCCTGGCCAACGTCGTCGTGACCGTCTCCACGCTGACCGGGGACGTGCACTCGGGCATGTTCGGCGGCCCCGCCCCCGACGCCCTGGCCGCGTTGATCCGGATGCTGGACACGCTGCGCGACACCGACGGCAGCACCCGCGTCAACGGCCTGGACGGGGCCGGAACCTGGCCGGGGATCGGCTACGACGAGCAGCGGTTCCGAACGGACGCCGGAGTGCTGGACGGGGTCGAACTGCTCGGATCCGGCAGCGTCGCGGACCGGCTGTGGGCACGCCCGGCCGTCACCGTCCTCGGCATCGACTGCCCGCCGGTGGTGGGCTCCGCCGCCGCCGTCCCCGCCCGGGCGCGGGCCCGGGTCAGCCTGCGCGTGCCGCCCGGCACGGACTCCGCCGCCGCGGCCGACGCCCTGACCGCCCACCTCAGAGCCGCGGCGCCGTGGGGCGCCAGGGTCGAGGTGGAACGGGAGAGCACCGGCTCGGCGTTCCGCGCCGCCACCGACGGCCCCGCGTACGCCACGCTCGACCGGGCGATGCGGGAGGCCTACGGCGAACCGGTCTCCTTCCTCGGCCAGGGCGGCTCGATCCCGCTGTGCAACGTCCTCGCCGGCACCTTCCCCGACGCCGAGCTGATCCTCATGGGCGTCGAGGAGCCCCGCTGCCTGATCCACGCGCCGAACGAGAGCGTCGAACCGTCGGAGATCGAGCGGATGGCCCACGTCGAGGCGCTCTTCCTGCGCCACTACGGCCGCGCAATCGCGCGTGGTGACACCGCGTAGGCAGCCGTCGGGCCCGCGGAGGGGCAGCCCTGGCCGGCCGCTCGGCACCGTGCCTACGGTGGAGGTACCAGGGCCTGCCCGTGCGTCGCGTTCCGCCCGGCGCGGGCCGGGACCGCGGCTCGCGTTCACCGGGGAGGGGCGGGCTTCGCCCGGGTGAGGCCAGACGTCCACAGGTGAGGACATCCCATGGAACTCGTCTCGACCGTGCGCGCGGGCGGATGGCTCCCGTCCGACCAGCGCTTCCTGCGGGACTGGCTGGACGACCTGATCGAGTCCGTCAAGGTCAGGGGCCGGTTGGGCAGGACGGAGCCGCTGAAGCCGTCCGTCGCCAGGCTCCAGGACCTGATCGACAGCGATCCGAAGACCTACATGCTCTTCGACGACATGCTGAGGCAGCTGTCCCACCGGGAGACGCCGACCGGATACCCCCAGGTCACGTCGGTCGACCAGCTGCTCCGGCTGTTCGACGCGGCCATCCGGAGCGCACCGCGTTTCAACACCTCCGGCCTCGTCGGCTTCCCGATCAACGCGATCCTGAACTGGGCGATGGGCACCCAGGCCGGCTTCGCCGCCTTCCTCGACGACAAGGTCAACGAGCGCCTTCACGACATGCTGAACGAGTGGGGCGCGTACCTGAAGAGCCCGGAGTCGACGTACGTGCTCGACCGCGACGACCCCACCGGCTGGTTCGGGGAAAGGGCGCTGGAGGCCATGCCGAAGTTCGTGGAGACCTACCGGTGCGACCCCGACGACCAGTACTACGGATTCACGTCGTGGGACGACTTCTTCACCAGGAGGCTCAGGCCCGGCGTACGGCCGATCGCCACCGGCAACGACGTCGCCAACGCGTGCGAGTCCGTCCCCTACCGGCTGGCCAGGAGCGTCCGGCAGCGCGACACGTTCTGGCTGAAGGGCCAGCCGTACGCCCTCGCCTACCTGCTCGACTCCGCCCACAAGGGCCCGGAGGAACCGGAACCCGAGGAGTTCGTCAACGGCACCGTCTACCAGGCCTTCCTCAGCGCCCTCAACTACCACCGTTGGCACAGCCCCGTCGACGGCACGATCGTCGCCGTCCGCAACATCCCCGGCACGTACTACTCCCAGACACCCGCGGCGCTGTGCGACGTCGCCGCCCCCGACCTCTCCCAGGGGTACATCGCCCACCTGGCCGCCCGCGCCGTGGTCTACCTCCGGGCCGAGGAACCGGCGGTCGGGCTGATGGCCTTCGTCGCCATCGGCATGGCCGAGGTCTCCTCCTGCGACGTGACCGTGAGTGTCGGCCAGGAGGTCGAGCGGGGCGACGAGATCGGCACCTTCCACTACGGCGGCTCCACCCACTGCCTGGTCTTCCGCCCGGGGCCGGACCTCGACTTCGTCCCCACGAAGTTCCCCGGCGACTCCAACCTCGACGTCAACCTCCCGGTCGCCCACCTGAAGACGTGAGCCGCCCGGAGCGCGGCGACCGGATCCACCGCGCTCCCCGCCCCGTCCCCACCTCGGCCGCGCGACACCGCCGGCTATCCCTTGGTGACGTCGGCCACCGGCTCGAAGTTGAAGGAACGGATGAAGCAGTCCCTGGGCTGGCTCACGGCGAACAGCACGCAGTCGAGCAGCGACTGCGAGGTGAGGGGCGAACCGGCCCGGCGGTCGGTGGCCTCCCAGTCCTCGCCCAGCGGGTCCACGTTGTCGAAGTCCGGCGGGTACAGCGAGATGACGCGCACGCCCTCCGGGCGCAGCCGCCGGGACAGGATCTCGGCGAAGTTCGCCTGGGCTCCCTTGGCGGCGTAGAAGGCCGGGCTGCCCGAGCACTCGTCGATGCGCGGGGAGGCGGCCACCGAGACCATGTTGACGATGTCGGGGCGCTCCGAGGCGCGCAGCAGCGGCAGGAAGTGCTTGACCATCAGGACGGTGCCCGCGCCGCCGGACGTGATCGTCGCCAGGATCTGCTCGTCGGTGGCGGTGCCGAGGTCGAAACCGTCCAGCCACATGGCGCCGTTGTTGAGGAGGATGTCCACCCGGTCGGTGAGCGCGCCGACCTGCTCGGCGAACCCCCGCACCGAGGCCGGATCGGTCAGGTCGCAGGAGAAGGCGTGGACCTTGTCGTGGCCGAGCGCGCGTATCTCGTCGCGGGTCGCCTGTGCCGCCTTCAGGCTGCGGGCGGACAGGTAGACCTCGGCGCCGAGCTGGGCGAACCTGATGGCCAGGGTCCGGCCGAAGTCGCGGGCCGCTCCGGTCACGACAACGCGCGTGTTGTCAAGTGTGGTGTTCATAGGTGTTCCTCAGTTCACGGTGAGACCGGTCGCATCGCTCTGCGCCGGCAAGCGGTGGAGTAGGTAGTCGACGGCGTTCTCGGCCCAGGCGTCGACCCATTCGGCGTCGGTGCCGTCGACCCGTTCGAAGCGGTGGCCGTCACCCGGTTCGGACGCCAGGTCGCTCAGCGCGCCGGCACTGCGGCCGCACCCCGCCACCGGATGGCCCAGTGCGGCGAAGCGTCGGGCCGGGGCCCGTCCGAGCCCTCTGGTCACCCCGGAGACGACCACCGGCTGCCTGCGGTCCGTCACTGTGTGCCTCCCGTGCGACTCGGTGCTCTGCTCTGCCGACGCCCGAACCGTCGGGGGTCAGCCGTCCTACCCGGCCAGGAGCCTGACCGGATTGTGGGACCGTGGCGGGCCCGGGTGCCGGGCTCCGGTCCGTCAGTTCGGAGCGCCGTCCGTCCCGGATGCCGCCCGGGCGAGGGAGTCCGCCACCGTCGCGCAGGCCAGGCGGGTCACCGATCGCAGCTCGGTGCCCGGGGCGCCGGCCCGGCTCAGCACGGCCAGCGACTGGTTGACGGCGACGACGAAGGTGGCGAGCTCGTCGAGCGTCCGGGCGTCGGCCGAGGAGTCCGCCAGGGCGGCGCGGACGCGTCGGTGTTGCAGGTCGAGGAGGCCCCGCACCCGCGCGCCGCTCTCCTGCGTCAGCGTCGGCGACTGCGCGGCGGACTGCGCGATGAGGCACCCCGTGGGAACCGACGGGTCGGCGATGCGCTCCAGGACGACGTCGAAGAACGCCTCGACGGCGCGCACCGGATCACCGGGGTGGGCGGCGAGCGCCCGCTCGTACCGGGCGCCGTAGACCGACGCGTAGCGGTCGAGGCACTGGTGGAACAGCGCCTCCTTGCCGCCGAAGGTGCCGTACAGCGAGCCGCGGCCGAGGCCGGTGGCGGAGCCGAGGGCGTCCAGTGAGGCTCCCGCGTATCCGCGCTGCCAGAACACCCGCATGGCCTGGTCCAGCGCCGCGTCGACGTCGAACTGCTTCCGGCCGGCCACCGCACCCACCTCCCGTTTCACCTGTCCGGGGCGAGCCTACCCGCGTCTTGGACCGACCGGTCAAACATTCTCGGGCCGGGCGGTGGGACCATCTTTGACCGATCAGTCCAAGATGGCTACCGTGACGGCCAGTGGCCCGGCGTCAGCACCGCGAGAGGAAAGACCATGAGCCTGTCGTCCACACCCCCGACCACACCCCAAGGCCCCGGCTCCGCCACCGGGGCACCGGAGCTCCCGGCCGGATTCGCGCAGACCTTCACCAGCCGGTACGTCGACACCGGGCATCTGCGCCTGCACGCCGTCACCGGCGGCGAGGGCCCCCCGCTGCTGCTGCTCGCCGGCTGGCCGCAGAGCTGGTACGCCTGGCGCCTCCTGATGCCCGCGCTGGCACAGGACTTCCGGGTCGTCGCGGTCGATCCACGCGGAGTCGGACTGTCCGACAAGCCCCTGAACGGGTACGACACCGGCACGCTCGCCCGCGACCTGGTGGAGCTGATGGACGCCCTCGGGCACCGCCGGTTCGCCATGGTCGGCCACGACGTCGGCATGTGGACCGGCTACGCCCTGGCCGCGGACCACCCCGACCGGCTCGACCGGCTCGTCGTCGCCGAGGCGGCGGTCCCCGGACTCTCCCCCACGCCGCCGCTCTTCGGCAGCCAGGACGCCAACGACCGGCTCTGGCACTTCGCCTTCAACCGCCTCGACGGCCTCAACGAGAAACTGGTCAGCGGACGGGAGCACCTCTACTTCGGCCACCAGTTCGCCACGAAGTCCGCGAAACCACTGCCCGACCACGCCGTCCGGTACTACGCCGGCCTCCTCGCCGCCGATCCGGAGGCCCTGCGCTGCAGCTTCGAGTTCTACCGCGCGCTCGACACGACCATCGCCCAGAACCGGCAGCGCGCGGCTCGGCGGCTGTCCCTCCCCGTCCTCGCGATCGGCGGGGCGCGGAACCTGGGCGCCGCGGTCGGCGCGACGATGGAGCTCGCCGCCGACGACGTGGAGAGCCTGGTCCTCCCCGAGTGCGGCCACTACCCCGCCGAGGAAGCCCCGGAGGCGATGCTGGCGGCCCTCACCACCTTCCTCGCTCCGTACGGCGGCAAGCGGACCGCCTCGGAGCCCTCGACGGCCGAGGCGGCTTCGGAGAGCGGGTCGTCGTGGTGACCGGGGAGGTCAGGACCAGGCGATCAGTTCGCCGGTCATGGTGAATCCCAGGAAGAGGGAGAGGGTGATCCGACGGCCGCCCGCGAAGTCCTGGACCTGGTGGAAGTTGCGGCAGTCGAAGAAGACGCCTTCGCCGGGCCCGGCCAGCACCGTGGCCGAGGGCGCGTCGGCGACGGCCTCGGGGGCCCAGCCGTAGCCGTCCCCGAAGGCGTCGTCGGCGGGGATCCAGCGGTGCCGCCAGACGGTCAGCGCGCCGCCGTGTTCGGCGGCGGTGAGGTGCAGGTTGAAGGCGAGCTGCACGATGGGCCGGTCGTCCAGGCGGCCCGGGAACTCCCGCTCCACCTCGTCGTAGTGGATCTTCGAGCCGGTGGGGAACTCGCGGAGGATGCCCACGTGCAGCGCGCGCCCACCGATGGTCGCGGGGCGCACCGGGATGCCGAGCTCGGCGTTCAGCCGTCGCAGGACGGCCGACGCCGGGTCGCTCCCGCCGTAGAGGTCGCGTGCGGCCTCTCGGGTCCGCTCCGCCTTCACCCAGTAGGCGTCCCGGAGTTGGCCCTGGGTGTAGTAGTCGTAGACCGCGGGGCCGAACTTCAGGATCGGCGGATCGAGCCGCTCCTCGTCGTAGGGCTCGAAGTCGGCCCGCTCGATGCGGGTTCCGAGGTCGGCCAGGTCGCCCTGGAGCAGGTCCGGCACCCGCACGATCGCGCAGGTGCCGGCGGCCAACCGCTGCAGAACCTCCCGCAACTCCCCCTGCCGGGCCGTCTCCACGGCGAACATCGCCTCGTCGCGGCGCCGGTCCGGCGTCATGTCAGCCATGGATTCCCCGTGGTGAGAGGTCGAGCGGAAGGGCGGGAGCCCGCTGCCCCCTCCACGACGCGAGTCGCTACGCAAGGGAAGCATTCGATCACTATAGGTGATGCACGGGGCTCGCCGAACGAAGGGAGCCCTCAACCGATCCTGCTGTTCATCCAGTTCCAGCCCTTGGCCGGGCCGGTGGCGCTGTCCCACGCCAGCTCCGGGCCCGTGAACCCGGTACCGGTGCCGGTGGAGGTCCACAACCCCTGGACGGCGCCCGGCCTCAGCGGACGCGGCCCTCCCAGCTCCAGCCGTCGGCCGGGCGGCGCGGGTGTCCGGGGAGAGCGGTGCGGCCGGTGCACCAGAGCAGGGTGTGACTGGAGCCGTGGCCGTGCGGAGCGTCCGGGAACAGCCGGGCCAGGGCGGGGGCCGCGAGGCGGTCCGGCGGCCGCCAGGGAAGCCCGTGGGCCTTCGCCAAGTCCCGGCCGTGGACGAGGAGTTCGACGATTCCCATGGCGGCGAAGCCGGGACCGTCCGAGTGGCCCCAGGGGTGCCAGGCCCGGACGTCCGGCGGGGTGTCGCGCACGGTGGTGGCGAGCAGGCCGGCGGCGATGCGCAGGCCCTCCAGGCAGTGCACGATCGGGGCCGCCGGGTCGAGCGAGCCGAAGAGGGTGATGTAGCGGTCGGTGGGGCGGGCGGTGAGCAGGCCGGCGTAGCCGAGCAGGCCGAGTGCGAGGTGGTCCAGGGTGGCGCGGGCGGTCCAGTCGCTCCCCGCCGGGACACGGGACCAGTCGGCGGACGCCGCCTGATCCAGGGCGCTGGTGGTCTCCGCGGCGGCCTCGATGACCAGCCCGGGCCAGTCGGTGCCCACGGCGGTCGAGTCGGCAGTCGAGTCGACGGCCAAGGGGGCAGCGGCCTCGGCAGCGCCACCAACCTCCGCCGCCACTTCACCGCCCGCGTCGGTGTCACCCCCACCGACTACCGCCGGGCCTTCCGCTCACCCGCCGCACCCGCCTGACGCGGCCGACGACCCGCTGTCAGGGTGTGCGGGACCGGGTGGGCGTCAGATCCGCGGCCAGGAGCGCCAGCAGTTCCGCCGGTGCCTCGATGAAGCGGTAGTGGCCTCCCTCCAGGAGTTCGAAGGCCGCGTCGCCGCAGGCCGACCAGCCGGTCATCAGCGACGGCGTGATGCCCGTGTCCTCGGTCCAGCCGATGGCGGTGACCGGGCACGGCAACCGGACGGGCTCGGCCACGTGGTACCGCTTGTTCATGTCGACGTCGTTCCGCAGGACGCCGAGGTAGAGCGCGAGCAGGCTCGGTTCCAGGGTGCCGCCCAGTTCCGCGACGAGCCCGCGCAGTTCGGCGGCCAGCTCGTCGTCGCTCATGTCGAGGAAGCGCCCGTAGGGGCCGTCCTGCGGCGCGACCTCGGCGGAGACGAACAGCCGGGTCGGGGCGGGGCAACCCCTCTCGACCAGCCGTACCGCGGTCTCGTACGCCGCCAACGCGGAGCCGCAGTGCCCGAACAGCGCGTAGGGACGGTCCACGTAGGGGCGCAGCGCCTCGCAGAGGTCGTCGGCCAGCGCCTCGTACGTGGTGTGGGCGGGCTCGCGCATCCGGTTCTCCCGGCCGGGCAGCTGCACGGGGCAGACCTCGACGCCGTCGACCGAGGACGGCCACTGGCGGTACATGCTCGCTCCGCACCCGGAGTAGGGCAGGCAGAACAGCCGGGCCGGTGCCACCGGCGACGGCTCGCGGAGGAACCACTTGTTGCGGGTACGGGCCGTCGGAGCGTCCACTGATGTCCTTCCGGGTGGGGGCGTTCTTCTCGGGTTCGGCCGCGGTGGTGCGGGCGGCCGCGGTGCCGGCGGGCGGCGGCGGGGCGTCGGCTCCTATCGGGTGCGCGCGGTGATCGGCAGGTGTGTGAAGCCCGCGATGATGTTCGAGCGCATGCGCCGCGGCGTCCCGGCGAGTTCGAAGCCGGTGAACCGGCCGAGCAGTTCGGCGAACAGGATCCGCAGGGCCACCCGTGCGACGGTGTGTCCGATGCAGTAGTGCGCGCCGACGCCGAACGCGATGTGCTTGTTGGGCCGCCGTCGGATGTCGAAGGTGTCCGGGTCCGCGAACACGGTCTCGTCGCGGTTGGCCGACCCCAGCCACACGACGACCGCGTCCCCCGCGGGGATCGGCACGCCCCGGATCTCGACGTCGCGGGTGGTGTGGCGCATGAAGTGCTGGGTGGGCGAGGCCCAGCGCAGTGCCTCCTCCACGCCGCAGGCGAGCAGCTCCGGGTGTGCCGCCCAGTCGTCCGGGACCGCCGTCCCGGCGAGTTCGGCCATCGCCGCGACGGGCGGCTGGGCGGTGGTGACGGTCGCACCGAGCAGCAGGCTGTAGCAGTTGGACACGATCTCGCCCGGCGACAGTCGGCGTCCGTCCAGTTCCATGGTGAGCAGCACGCTGACCAGGTCGTCGCCCGGTGCGCGCCGACGGGCGGTGACGAGGTCCTGGAAGTAGGCGAACAGTTCGCGGTGGGCGGTCACGAGGGTGGCCCGTGGCCCGGCGGCGAGCTGGAACTCGGGGTCGTCCGCGGCGATGCAGGCGTGGGCGAGCCGGGTCAGCCTCGGCCAGTCCTGTGCCGGTAGCGCCATCATGGTGCCGATCACCGCCATCGGCAGGGTGGCCATGGCGGCGGCGAAGTCGAACGGGCCGCCGTCGGCCAACGGCCGGAGCAGCTCGACGACGGCCCGGCGGATGGCCTCCCGGTCGTTCTCCACCGTCTTGATCGACAGCGCCTGCTGCAACGGGCCGCGCAGGTGCGAGTGCCGGGGCGGGTCGGTCGCGGCCATCTGCCGGCCGCCGGCGGGGTCGCCCTGGCCGAGGAGGTTGAGCAGGGTGCCCTGTTCGGAGGTGAACGTGGCGTGGTCGCGGAGTACCCGGTTGGCCTCGGCGTAGCCGACGACCGACCAGTAGCCGATGTCTCCGACCGGCTGCCAGCTCACCGGGGCGTGGCGGCGCAGCCGTCGCCACACCTCGTGCGCCCCGCCCGATTGGTAGAGGTCGGGGTCGATCAGGTCGACCGGCCGGGGGGCGAGGACGGGACATCGTGTGGTCGGGGGAACCTCCGTCATCGGGACCGCTCCTCCCACGCCCCGTCGGCCGGGCCCTCCGTCGAGCCGTCCGTCGCGCCCTCCGTCGAGCCGTCCGGGACTGCCGTCCGCATCCGGGTGGTGAGGGCCGTCGCCAGCTCGGCGACGGTCGGCGACAGGTACAGGGCCTGCGCGGGGAGGTCCACGTCGAACTCGCGCTGGGTGGCGACCAGGAGGTCGGTGGCCAGCAGGGAGTGTCCGCCGAGGTCGAAGAAGTCGTCGTCGATGCCGACCGGTTCGACACCCAGGACGTCGCCCCACAACTCGGTCAGTCGCGTCTGGACCTCGGTGAGGGGCGGGACGAACTCGTTGGCCACGTTGCGCGGTACCCGGGTGGCGGTGGGCAGGGCCCGGCGGTCGATCTTGCCGTTGCGGTTCACCGGCAGCTTGGGACGGACGAGGATCGCCCAGGGGATCAGGTAGCCCGGCAGCCGGTCCCGCAGTTCACGGCGCAGCCGCCGGCCGAGGTCCGCGGTGCCGGCCGGATCGGGTTCCGCGGGCACGACGTAGGCCAGCAGCCGGGTACCGCCCGCCGGATCGGGTTGCGGCAGCACGACCGCGTGCCGCACCTCGGCGAGCCGTTCCAGCTCGACCTCGACGGCGCGCGGTTCGGCACGGTAGCCCTGGACCTTGACCTGGTCGTCCGCGCGTCCGACGAACTCCAGCGTGCCGTCCGGCAGCCATCGCACGAGGTCGCCGGTGCGGTACATCCGGGAGCCCGGCTCGGTCCCGAACGGATCGGGCAGGAACCGTTCGGCCGTCGCGGCCGGGCGGCCCAGGTAGCCGCGGGCCAGGCCGGCGCCGGCCACGTACAGTTCCCCGCACTCGCCGACGGGCACCGGCCTGAGGTCGCCGTCCAGCACGGCGACCCTGGTGCCGCTGATCGGGCGGCCGATCGGCACGCTCCGCAGTTCCGGGAGGGTGCTGCTGGTCCAGCAGGTCGTGTAGGTGGTGTTCTCGGTCGGCCCGTAGCCGTTGGTGAAGAGCAGCTCCGGGTAGCGGGCCAGCAGGTGCTGGACATGGCCCGGGGAGGCCACGTCGCCCCCGGTGAGGACGTGCCGCACGCCGGCGAACGCCTCCGGGTGGGAGCTCACCATCTGGTGGAGGAGCCCGGTGGTCAGCAGCAGGACCGTCACGCGCTCGGCACGGACGACGCGCGCCACGTGCTCCAGCGTGATGGCGACCGGAGGGAAGAGGACCAGCCGGCAGCCGTTGACGAGGGGGGCCCAGATCTCGAACGTGGACGCGTCGAACGCCACCGGCGCGAGGTGGAAGAAGACGTCCTCGGCGCGGACGTCCATCCAGTCCGCACCCCGGACGAGCCGATCGATCGCCCGGTGGGGCACGCCGACGCCCTTGGGCTCACCGGTGGAGCCCGAGGTGTAGCTGACGTAGGCGAGCCGGTCGGGGTCGCCGGGGCGGGCCGGGGCCGCCGGACCGGTGGCCGACTCCTGCGCCGAGCGGCCTTCCGTCACCGTGACGACGGTGCCGGGCACCTGCTCGCGCAGGGCCTCCTCGGTGATCACCATGCCCGCGCCGGCGTCCTCGAGCAGCAGCGCGTGGCGGCCGGCCGGGTCGTCCGGTTCGAGTCCGAGGTACGCCCCGCCCGCGATGAGGACGGCGAGCAGGGCCACGATCAGCTCCGGCGACCGCGGCACCAGCACGCCCACGACGTCCTCCGGCGCCAGTCCGGCCGCTCGCAGCCGCCCGGCGAGCCGGTTGGCGCGGTCGTTGAGCTGCTGGTACGTCAGGGTCCGTCCGTCGCAGGTGACGGCGGGCGCGTGCGGGGCCCGCCGTGCCTGTTCGGCGACCAGCTCGTGGATGGCCCGTGCGTCGAACGGTGGCCGTCCGCTGCCGACGAACGCCGGGGCGTCGGAGGTGCCGGAGATGCCGGAGATGCCGGAGATGCCGGACGTACCGGAGGTGTCGGAGGTGAGGACCGTCTTGGTCAACTGCTTCCCGCTTTCCTGTGCTGAGGTGTCCCCGTCGGGGTCGAACGTGTGAGGGCGTGGGCGGTCGTCGCGGTGGCCGGTGCGCGGCAGGTGGTGCGCGGTGGCCGGTGCGCGGTGGGTCCGGGCGCGTCCGCCGCCTCAGACCGCCGGCACGTGGAAGAAGGTGTCCCGTGCGGCGATGCGGCCCTGCGGCGTCATCCGGAAGAAGTCCGCGAACCGCAGCTCGACCTCGTCGCCGTCGTGCAGCACGCCGCGGAACAGGCCGTGCACGGCCACCTCGTCGCCGGTCGTGACCACGGTGGCCAGGGTGTGCACGCCGGTGCGGATCACCCGCTGGTCGCGGTAGAAGCGTTCCAGTTCGGCGTGCCCGACCATGGGTCGGTAGCCGGGGCGGCGGTAGCGGGCGTCCGGGGTGAACAGGGCGACCAGCGCGGGTACGTCCCCGGCGTCGACGAGCTGGTAGTACCGGCGGACCTGGGAGACCCCCAGTGCCGGGGCCGTCGGGGTTTCCGCTGTGGCCGGTGGTGTGGGTGGTGTCGGCGTCTCGTCGGGCTGGGGAAGGGTGTGGACCATGCCGAGCTGCTTCCTGTGATCGCTGTCAGAGTCGTGTACGGGGTGAGAGGTCCGGTACGGCCGCGGCGTCCGGGGCTTCGTCGAGCGCTTCGACCAGGCGCGCCGGGGTGGGTGCCTGGAACAGGGCGCCGAGGGTGAGTTCGCGGCCGAAGCTCACCCGGACCCGGTTGACCAGCCGGGTCGCGAGCAGGGAGTTGCCGCCCAGCGCGAAGAAGCCGTCCTCGACGCCCACCGTGGGCCGGCCGAGCACCTCGGCGAACAGGGCGCACATCGTCTGCTCCGCCGGGGTCCGCGGCCCCGGGCCGGACGGTGCCGGTGCCGGGTCCGGGACGGGCAGCGCGGCCCGGTCGATCTTCCCCCTGGGGGTCAGGGGGAGGGCGTCGAGCGTGACGATCACCGAGGGCACCATGTAGTCCGGCAGTACCGCGCGGGCGTGCTCCCGCACCGCCGCCGGGTCGAGCCCCGCGTCCCCGGCCGGAACGACGTAGCCGATCAGACGCCTGTCGGGCGAGGTGGTGCCCGGCGCGGCGACGACGGTCGCCTGGGCGACGGCGGGATGCCCGGCCAGGACCGCCTCGATCTCGCCCGGTTCGATGCGGAAACCGTGGAGCTTGACCTGCTCGTCCGCGCGGCCGAGGAACTCGAGTTCCCCCTCGGCGTTCCAGCGGACCACGTCGCCCGTGCGGTACATCCGCTCCCCCGGTTCGCCGAACGGGCACGGCACGAACTGGCCGGCCGTCCGGCGGGGGTCGTTCAGGTACCCGCGCGCCACTCCCGCACCGGCCACGTACAGCACGCCGGCCACCCCCGGCGGCACCGGCGAGAGCGCCTCGTCCAGGACGTAGACCCGCCTGTTGTCCACCGGTCGGCCGAGGGGGACGACATCGGGCACGGCCTGACCGGGGCGCAGCACCCTGCGCGTGGTGAACGTCGTGGCCTCGGTGGGGCCGTACCCGGCGACCACCACGGAGTCCGGGCAGCGTGCCAGGACGCGCCGCACCGCGTCGGCCGGCACGATGTCACCGCCGGTCCACACCTGAGCGACCCGGGCCAGCGTGCCGGGGGACTCCTCGGCGAAGACCCGGAACAGCCCGGCCGTCAACCACAGCGAGCCGATCCGGTGATCGACGATGAGCCGGTGGAGGTCCGAGAGCGCCAGCTCTCCGGGCGGGGCCACGACCACCCGGCCGCCGTTGAGCAGCGGCACCCACCACTCGTAGGTCGAGGCGTCGAAGGCGTGCGGGGAGTGCGCGAGGACGCGCGGGCCGTCCTCCTCGCGCCAACAGCGCTGCGCGGTCAGGCTGACGACGTTGCGGTGGCTCAGGGCCACCCCCTTCGGCGTGCCCGTGGACCCCGAGGTGTACAGGACGCACGCCAGGTGGTCCGGGCGCAGCGGCACGACGGGGTCGGAGGCCGGCTCGTCGGCGAGGCCGGGGTCGGCGTCGACGACGACGGCCGGTGTGTGGGGTGACGGCGCGTGGTCCCGGGTGGCCCGGTGGGTGAGCAGCACCGTCGCCCCGGTGTCCGCCAGGACGCGCCGCAGGCGGGCCGTCGGGGCCCGGGTGTCCAGCGGTACGTAGGCGCCGCCGGCCTTGCTGATCGCCAGGACGGACACCACCACGTCGACGGAGCGTTCCATGAGCACGGCCACCGTGCTGTCGCAGCGGACGCCCAGGGCGATCAGCCGGTGCGCCAGCCGGTTGGCCCGGGTGTTCAACTCGGCGTAGGACAGGGTGGTTCCGCCGCACACCACGGCGGGCGCGTCGGGCGTGCGCCGGACCTCGGCGGCGAAGGCCAGCGGCACCGTCGGGTGCGGCAGCGGACGCTCGGTGCGGTTGGCGGCCACGACGGTCCGGTGCCGTTCCTCGGGGGTGAGGAGGTCGGGCCGGCCGATCGGCCGGTCCGGGTCCGCGTGGGCCACCGCGTTCAGGAACCGCAGGAACCGCTGCTGATGGGTGGCGAGTTCGGCCTCGGAGTAGAGCGCGGGGTTCGCGTCGACGTCGAGCCGGGGCTCGGTGCCGTCGGAGCGGTCGTAGACGGAGAACGAGAGGTCCTCGACCGGACCGTTGGACAGGTTGTGCACGGTGGCCCGGACGCCCGCGAAATCCAGGTGGTAGTAGAAGGACATGATGTTGACGACGGGCCCGAACAGGACCCGCTCCGAGCGCGCCGGATCCACCTCCCTGCGCAGGTCCTCGCTGCGGTGGCGCTGGTGCGGGCGCAGGGCGGTGACCTCCTCGGCCACCTGTCGCGCGAGTGCGGACAGACCCTGCTCCGGGTGCACGCGCAGTCGCAGCGGCACCACGTTCGCCACCATGCCGGGGACGGCCGGCGCGGAGGAGCCGGTGCGCCCGGTCACCGGCGCGCTGAGCACGATGTCCCGTTCGCCGCTGAGTCGGTGGAGGTAGGCGGCGACCGTCGCGGTGAAGGCGGTGGGCCAGCTCGCCCGCGCGGGTCGTGCGGCCCGCCGCAGCGCGGCCACGGTGGGCGCGTCGAGGCTGCCGGTACGGCGCAGGAAGGTGTCCGAGGCGGCCGCCGAGCGGCTGGCGAGGCTGACCGGGTCCGGTCGGCCGGCCAGCCTGGCCGCCCAGAACTCCCGGTCCCGGGCGGGCTGTCGCGACGTACGGTAGGCGGCGTCGTGTTCCAGCAGCCGGCTCAGCGGCGCGAAGGCCGGTCCTGCCCCACCCCTGCCTTCGACCAGCGCGGTGTAGGTCCTGGCGACGCGGCGCGCGATGAGCGACATGCTGAAGCCGTCGACCACGATGTGGTGCACGCGCTGGTACCAGAGGAAGCGGTCCGGCGCGATGGTGAACAGGGCCTGGCGGAAGAGCGGGTCCCGGGTGAGGCCGACCGGTGTGGACAGGTCGGTGCGCATCCAGCGCTCGGCCGCCCGCAGCGGATCCGGTGTCGACGTGAGGTCGACGCGGTGCATCGACCAGCCGGACGAGGGGGTGACGACCTGGCGGGGGCCGTCGGCACCGTCGGTGAGGCGAACGCGCAGCGACTCGGTCTCGTCCACCACGCGCCGCACGGCCGTCTCGAACAGCTCCGGGTCGATCGGCCCGGGGATGTCCACGTACTCGCCGGTGTTGTAGGCGGGACTGCCGGGGCGCAGGTGGTGGGCGAACCAGATGCCGGACTGCGCCGACGACAGCGGCAGCTCGTGTCCGTCGTTCATCCGAGTTCCTCCAGGACGGCCGACAGCGCGTCGGCGAAGGACGCGACGTGGGGCGGCGACAGCATGTCGTGGTGGTTGCCGGGTACCTCGACCACGTTCAGCGCTCCTCGGGTGCGTTCGCGCCACCGGGCGGGGACCACGACCGGGCCGGCGAGCTCGGGGTGGGCCTCCGCGCTCGTGAACAGGTGGATCGGAGTCCGCAGCCGTGCCGTCGACCGGTAGCGCCGGGCGGCGTCGCCGTTGGTGGTGAGGACCCGCACCATGCGGCGCAGTTGTTCGGTGCGCGCCCGCGGGGGGAGGAGCTCACGGGCGTGCGCGTCGTGGAGCGGCAGGGAGAGGGCATCCTGCTCCTCGGCCCCACCGGTGGGCCCGTGGACGGCACCCCGGTCGGACCCTTCGGTGGGTCCACCGGTGGACGCGGGCGCTCCGGCGTCGATGATCCCGAGGAATCCCGGGGGGTTCCCCCGCTCCTCCAGCAGGCGGGCCATCTCGAAGGCGACCAGCCCGCCGAAGGACCAGCCGGCCAGCAGGTACGGGCCCTCGGGCAGGACGGACCGCAGCTCCCGCAGGTAGCGCCGCGCCTGCTCCTCGACGGTGGCCAGTGGCGGCTCGTCGGTGTTGTAGCCGACGGCCTCCAGGCCGTAGACGGGCCGACCGCCGGCGAGGCGCTCGGTGAGCTGTCCGGCCAGGTGGAGGAAGGAGCACACGTCACCGCTCTGCGGGTGCACCAGGACGAGCGGCGCCCTGCGGCGGTCCCCTTCGGCCAGCGGGACGACGAGCCGGCGCAGGGCCCGCGACGCGTCGGGCAGTTCCGCGCACAGCGCCTCGACGGTGGGATGGCGGAACACCGTGTTCAGCGGCACGGCGATCCCCCACTCCCGCCGGATCGCCTCCACGAGCTCGACCGCCCTGAGGGAGTGCCCGCCCAGTGCGAAGAAGTCGTCCCGGACGCCGACCCGCGGGGTGCCCAGCACGCGCTCCCAGATCCTGGTCATCAGGAGTTCCAGCCGGTCGCGCGGCGGCAGCGCGCCCGCCTCGTGCGCGTGGCGGGCGGGCGCGGGCAGGGCCCCGCGGTCCACCTTGCCGTTGGTCGTCAACGGGATCCGGTCGAGTGCGGTCAGCGTCGTGGGCACCATGAACTCGGGCAGGGTCTCGCGCAGGGAGCGCCGTAGGTCCCCCGGGTCACCGGGCCGGTCCTGCCACACCAGGTAGCCGGCCAGTTCGGCGTCCGTCCCGTCGCCGCGCACCGTCACCGCGGCCCGGGCGACGCCGGGCTGCGCACACAGCGCGGCCTCGACCTCGCCCAGCTCGATGCGGTATCCCCGGATCTTCACCTGCTCGTCGGTGCGGCCGAGGAAGACCAGGCTGCCGTCCGGCAGGTACCGCGCCAGGTCACCGGTCCGGTACAGCCGGCCGCTGTCGGCGCCGAACGGATCGGGCACGAAGCGCTCGGCGGTCAGCCCCGGCCGGTTGGCGTACCCACGGGTGACGCCGACCCCGCCGATGTGGATCTCACCCGGCACGCCGACGGGCACCGGAGCGCCGGCGGGGTCCAGCAGGTGGATCCGGAGGTTGCCGATCGGCCGGCCGATCGGCACGGACCCTCCCGGCCTGGCCAGATCCCGTTCGGCGTCCACGCGCCGGGTGACACAGCCGACGGACGCCTCGGTCGGGCCGTAGCCGTTCCACAGCGTGGTGACCCTGTCGAGGAGCCGCCGGGCCAGGGCGGGCTGGAGCGGTTCGCCCACGCAGATCGCCTGGAACCGGCCGCCCTGCCATCCGCCGTCCAGCAGCAGGAGCCAGGTCGCCGGCGTGGCCATCAGCGTGGTGACGCCGAACTCGCGCATCATCTCCGTCAGGCGCGGACCGTCGACCGCGACCTCCGACGGGGCGATCACCACGCTCGCGCCCCAGGCCAGGGGCATCAGCACCTGGGGGACGATGACGTCGAAGGAGATCGAGGCCACCGAGGCGACGACGTCGTCCTCACAGAGGTCCAGCTGCCGACCGCGGACCACCAGGTAGTTGACCACTCCCTCGTGCGGGACCAGCACGGCCTTGGGGCGGCCGGTCGAACCGGAGGTGTAGATCGAGTACGCCAGATCGGCAGGCGTCGCGAGCGGTGGCAGCCGGTCGTCGGGCAGGGCCTCGACGAGCCGGGACTCGGAGTCCGTCCACACCGTCGCGGCGTCGTGCCGCGGCAGCCGGTCGGCCAGGGAGCGCTGGGTCACCAGCAGCGGAACCTCGGCGTCGGTGAGCATGAACGCCATGCGCTGTGCCGGGAGGTCCGGGTCCAGTGGCAGGTAGGCGGCGCCCGACTTGAGGACGGCCAGCAGGGCCACGACCAGGTCCGCGGAGCGCGGCAGGCAGACCCCGACCAGGCGTTCCGGCCGCGCTCCCCGGGCCCGCAGGTGCCGGGCCAAGCGGTTGGCCCGGCGGTCGAGTTCGCGATAGGTCAGCCGCTCGGCGCCGCAGCGGACCGCCACCGCGTCGGGGGTCCGCCGGGCCTGCTCCTCGACCAGCTCGTGGACGCAGAGGTCCGCGGGAAAGGGTTCGTCGGTGGCGTTGGCGGCCACCAGCAGCGCTTCGAGCTCGGGCTCGGTGAGCAGGTCCAGGCGCGAGACGGGACGGTCGGGATCGCCGGCCGCGGCGTCCAGCAGCCGGAGGTAGTGGCCGACCAGTCGCTCCACGCTCGCGCGGTCGAACAGATCGGTGTCGAAGGCCACCGTCCCGGTCGTGCCGGTCGGCCGCTCGGCGATCACCAGGCTGAGGTCGACCTTGGCCGTGCCGTTGTCCACGTCGATCTGTTCGACCTCCGTCCCCACCAGGCGCAGGGAGGCACTCGGGCCGGAAAGGCCGGCGAACATCACCTGGAACAGCGGGTTGCGGTCGAGGCCGCGGGCCGGCCGCAGCTCCTGCACCAGCCGTTCGAAGGGCACGTCCTGGTGCGCGTAGGCGTCCACGGCGGTACGGCGGACCCGATCGAGCAGTTCGGCGAAACTCGGGTCGCCCGAGAGGTCGGTGCGGACGACCACGGTGTTGATGAACGAGCCCACCAGCGGTTCGAGTTCCGGACGGGTCCGACCCGCAACCGGTGTGCCGACCGCCACGTCGGACTGCCCGCTGTAGCGGGCGAGCAGGGCCTGGAACGCGGCGAGCAGCGTCATGAACACCGTCGCGCCGTGCCGCCGGCCCAACAGCCGCAGCCGCCCGAGCAGTTCCTCGGGCACCGTGAAGGTGATCCGCTCGCCGCGGCCCGTGCGGACCGGGCCACGCGGACGGTCGGTGGGCAGGTCCAGGGGTGAGAGTCCGGACAACTGCTTCGTCCAGTAGTCCAGTTGGCCCTGCAGGCGTTCCCCGGAGAGCCGGGCCCGCTGCCAGTGGGCGAAGTCCGCGTACTGGATCCGCAAGGGGGGCAGCTCGTGCTCGCGCCCCTCCAGCCGGCTGCGGTACATCTCCGACAGGTCGTCCCAGAGCAACGGCATCGACCAGCCGTCGACGGCGATGTGGTGGACGACCACCACCAGGAGGTGTTCGTCCTCGTCGACCCGCAGCAGTGACGCGCGCAGCAGCGGGGCGGCGGCCAGGTCGAACGGGCGCAGGATCTCGGAGTGGACGAGATCGAGGGCCAGCCGCGTCCGGTGCTGCGCGGGCTCGGTCCGCAGGTCCGTGACGGGCAGGTCGAGCGGCCTGGCAGGTTCGACCGAGGGGCTGGGCCGCCCGTCCTGCTCGGGGAACGCGGTGCGCAGGACCTCGTGGCGCCGCACCAGCTCGGTGAGGCTGTGGCCGAGGGCGGCCACGTCCAGCGGGCCGCGCAACCGGAAGACCTCGTGGACGTTGTACAGCGCGGGGCCGTCGGAGAGCCGCTCGATCAGCCACATGCGTTCCTGGGTGAACGACGCCTCCCGCGCACCCTCCGGGCGGGGTGGGACGGCTGCCTCCGGCTCGCTCTCGGCGGCCCTGCTCCGGGCCGCGCGGACGCGTTGGTCGAGCAGGGCCCGTATGGCGGCCGGCGTGGGGCCGGGCGGCCGGCCGGGCTCGGGTCGACTGTGCTGTGCCTTCACGGGTGACGGGCCTTTCCGGCGGGCAGCGATTCCGCTTCGGCGGCACCGAGGTCCGCCAGCAGCGCCGCGTCGATGCCGTCGGCGAGTTCGGCGACGGTCGGGTGGTGGAACAACAGGGCGACCGGCAGTTCGAGGTCGAGTGCCCGCCCGAGCCGGGACATGACCTTCGACACGAGGAGCGAATGGCCGCCCAGCTCGAAGAAGTCGCTGTGCACGCCGTCCGGGGTGACACCGAGCACCTCGGCCCAGGTCTCCAGCACGAGGAGCTCCGTCTCGGTCTCGGTCCTGGTGACGGGTGTGCCGGACCGGTCGGCATCCGGCTGCGGGGCCGCGGGCTGCCCGGTGGCATCGGCGGGAGCCATCGGAGCGGAGTGGCCCACTCGCAGGCCCGGAGGGGTCTCCCAGGCCGATATCGGCCGTTCGGGGCTGCCGGCGAGGTGGCCGAGCAGCGCCCTGAAACCCTCGCAGAGGCGCCGCACCGTGTCCCGGTCGTAGAGGTCGGCGGCGTAGCGGATGACGCCGGTGAAGCGGTCGCCGTGGTCCGTCATGGAGACCTCGAGGTCGAACTTCGCCACGCCGTTCGGTATCCGGTGGTCACTCACCTCCAGCCCCGGAAGGCCGGACGGGAGCGCGGGCGGATCCTCCACCTGGAACATGGCGGTGACCAGCGGGTGCTGGCCGAGGTCGCGTTCGGGCCGCAGCTCCTGCACCAGCCGTTCGAAGGGGACGTCCTGGTGGGCGTAGGCCTCCACGGCACACCGCCGTACCCGGGCGAGCACGTCGGTGAACCCGGGGTCGCCCGACAGGTCGGTGCGCAGGACGAGGGTGTTGACGAAGAAGCCGACCAGCGGCTCCACCTCGATCCGGGTGCGCCCGGAGATCGGCGTGCCCACCGTCACGTCGGCCCGTCCCGTGCAGCGCGCGAGCAGGACCTGGAAGGCGGCCAGCAGCGTCATGAACGGCGTCACCTCGTGGGCGCGCCCCAGTTCCCGTACGCGGTCGGCGAGTTCTGCGGGGATCTCGATCTCGGCCTGGTCGCCCCGACCCGACCACACGGCGGGGCGCGGCCGGTCCGCCGGGAGCACCGACGGGCTCAGGCCTGCCAATCGCTCGCGCCAGTAGGCGAGTTGGTCCAGCAGTACCGGCCCGTCCTGGTTCCTCCGTTGCCAGTCGGCGAAGTCGGCGTACTGGACGGGGAGGTCGGCCAGGGTGATCGGCCGGCCGGCGACAGCGGCGCCGTATCCGGCGGAGAACTCCTGCCACAGCACCGACAGCGACCAGCCGTCGCAGGCGATGTGGTGAATCACCAGGAGCAGCAGGTGGTCGTCGGGGGCGACGCGGATCAGCCGGGCCCGCAGCATCGGAGCGGTCCCGAGGTCGAACGGGGTCGCCAGATCGGCTGCCACCAGCTCCCGGGCCCGCTGCCAGGCCTGCTCCGCCGGGGCGTGCGTCAGATCGGTGACCGTCGGCACGAAGGTCTCGACCGGCTCCGTGACGTGGCGCGGACCGTCGTCGGAGTCGGCGATCCTGCCGCGCAACACCTCGTGGCGCCGCACGATTTCGGTCAGCGCCCGGACGAGCGCCTCCTCGTCCAGTCGGCCGCGCAGGCGGACCGCGGTCGGGACGTTGTGGTCCGGCCGGCCCGGCCGCAGCCGGTCGAGGAACCACAGCCGCTGCTGGGCGAAGGACAACTGGGTCGGAGCGTGCGCGCGCCGATCGGGACCAGGCATGACGGATCCACCTTTCACGGCGATCGGGACCGCTTCAGCGTCCCGGAAATCCCCTCGCCGATTCGCTACTTCGCGAACAGTACGGCGGATACTAGGAGCCTCCCGTCTCAATCCGCAAGACGCGGCAGGGGGTTGCGGGCATCAAGACAATATTTACGCCAGCCGACGGGAATCCTTATGTAGATCGAACACACTCGATGGCTAGCATCGGCGCGGCAGCCCAGCGGAGGGTGCCTGACGTGCCGTCATGGCTTGGCTGAAGAAGCAGGCTTCTCGCGGATCAGGCAGCCCACTTCCACAGACGGGCACCTCGTGATAATTCTTCTTCCACCCGGCGGGAGACCGCTTCGGGGCGCTTTCGTGCCGGGCCTTCATTGTTCCGAATGAGATCGGTGAACCCGTTGCACGAACTCATCCGTTGTATATGAACGCACCCTCGTTGCGCGAACTCGGAGAATTCATGGTGCAGCAGCAGAGCCTGGTGGGTTCATTCGTCTCGCACGCCACCGACCACCCCGGTGACACGGCGCTGGTGTGGCACGGAGAGGAGACGACCTACCGTGAACTCCACCGACTGGCGGAGCGGGAGCGCGTCCGGATCGCCCGGCTCGCCCCGGGCGGGGACGAGCCGCTCGGCATCGTGGCCGCCAAGTCGCCCTCGGCGATCGCCCTGGTGCTCGCCTGCCTCCTCGAAGGACGGCGCTTCCTGCTGCTGCCGACGCCGACGCGGGAGGGGAGAACGTCCGACGCGCTGGTCGAGCGGGCCTGCATCCTGCACGTCCTGTCGCCGGAGAGCCCCCAGGCACCCGGCCCCGCACCCGGCCCCGCGCCGGGCCCCTCGGAGCGGCCGAGTACCGCGGACCGGCCGGGGGAACCGAAGGCACCGCACCGTACGGAGCCCGCCGACGTCTCCTTCATGTTCACCACCTCCGGATCCACCGGGCGGCCGAAGGTCGTACCCCTGAGCACGGGGGCGGTGGACCGCTTCACCACCTGGGCCGGCGAGCGGTTCGGCATCCGCCGGGGAACGACGGTCCTCAACTACGCCCCGCTCACCTTCGACCTGTGCCTGCTGGACATCTGGACCACACTCAGGTTCGGCGGCCGTGTCGTCCTCGTCGATCCGGCCCGGGCCACCCATCCGGGCCACCTGCTGGACCTCGTGTCCCGCCACGAGGTCCGACTCGTCCAGGCAGTACCGATGTTCTACCGGCTGCTGCTCGACGCGACCGCCGGGAGCGGGCGGCGGCTCGACACGGTCGCGCACGTCGTCTTCACCGGTGACAGCATGCCCGCCCGCTGCCTGGCCGAACTTCCGCACCTGTTCCCCGAGGCGCGGCTCTACAACGTCTACGGCTGCACCGAGACCAACGACAGCTTCCTGCACGAGGTCGACGGCACCGAGCCGACGGACGGCCCGGTGCCGATCGGGCGCCCGCTGCCCGGGGTCCACGCGGTGATCGTCGGTGCCGACGGCGGGATCCTGACCGGGCCGGGAAGCGGCGAGCTCCACGTCGCGACGCCCTTCCAGACCGACGGCTACCTGGAGCGGGAACAGGACGCGGACCGGTTCGCGACCCACCACCACGAAGGACGGACGCGGCGCTACTTCCGCAGCGGCGACCTCGTGCGGCGTGACCGTGACGGCCGCATCACCCTGGAGGGCCGCAACGACCACCAGGTCAAGGTCCGCGGCGTACGGGTCAACACCCACGAGGTCGAGCAGGTGCTGCTCGACCACCCCGACGTCGTCGAGGCGGCCGTGGTGGCCGTGCCCGACCCGGTGGCCGGCCGCCTGCTGCGGAGCGTGGTCCGCCGCGCCCCGGACAGCCGACTGAACTCGCTGGCGCTGCGCCGGCACTGCGCACAACGGCTTCCGCTCACCGCGGTCCCCTCGGCCCTGCTGATCGTGGACGACCCGCTGCCCAGGACGTCCACCGGGAAGATCGACCGCACGCCCCTCCAGCACGCCTGCTCCCCCGCCCAGCCAACCGAAGGAACGGCCACGTGAAACACGCCGCGGCAGTCACGCAGTTCATCATCGAGGAATTCCTGCCGGACGTCGGCGCGAACGAGCTGGACGTCGACTACGACCTCGTGGACGGCGGGGTCATCGACAGCCTCGGCCTGCTCAAGACGATCGCCTGGATCGAGGACCGCTTCGACCTGCGCGTCGAGGAGTTCGACCTCGACCCGGACAGCTTCCGCTCCGTCGGCTCGATCAGCGGGTTCATCGAGCGGGCCCAGCAGCACGGGACGGACTCCCCCTAGTCATGCACGAGGTGCTGCGAGCGCTGATCGACCGGGACCGCACCGTCGATCAGGAGATGTGGGGGTCCTTCTGGGACCAGCTGCGGGACGGCGCCCTGCGGACCGGCGAGACGGTGGCGCTGCTGTCCTCGCTGTCCACCCGGATGCCCGAGGGGGACACGCTGGTCGGGATGCTCCGCTCACTGGACGAGCGCCGTCCGGCCGTCCCCGCGCGGCCGGCCGGCACGGCCAACATCGTCGGCACCGGAGGCGGGCCGGCCACGTTCAACATCTCCACCGCGGCGGCGTTCGTCGCCGCGGCCCTGGGCGTGCGCATCGTCAAGACGGGCTCCCGCGCCTACACGAGCACCTGCGGCTCCCACGACCTGCTCGACCGTCTCGGCATCGCGACGACCACCTCGTACGAGCAGACCGACGCACAGCTGGAACGCTTCGGCATCGCCTTCCCGGGGAACTTCGTCTACCCGCGGGAGGTGGCACTGCTGGCCCGCAGCATCGTCCCGCTGGACCTGCGGATGATCGGCGGATTCATCAACTCGGTCGGCCCCTTCCTGGCCGCGATGCCGGTCCGCGCCCAGCTCGTCGGTGTCTCGGACCGGTCGCTGCTGCCGGCTCTCGGCCAGGTCGCCGCAACCGTCACCGACCGGAGGATCTGGCTGTGCTCCAACGAGCTCGGAATCGACGAGCTCGTCAGCTCAGTCGACAACCTCGTCCTCGCCAACGACGACACCGAGCGGATCCGGCTGCCCGCCGAGCCGCCCGGCCCCGGGCGCGGCACGATCGCCGACCTCCGGCCGACCGCGGCGGGAGAGGACGTGGTCGGCCACTTCCTCGGCGTGCTCAGCGGAGAGGGGACGGCTCTCGCGACGCGCACCGTCTGCCTCAACGCCGCCGCACTGGCCGTCGCCGGCGGGCTGGTCGACGGCTGGCCGGAGGCGATCAGGGCGGCCGACGACGCCCTGCGCAGCGGCGCCGCACGCGGCCTCGTCGACCGCCTGCGCACTCGAACGGCGCGCCGCGTGGTGCCCACGGCGCGTGCGCGGTGAGCGGCTTCTTCGCGCGCCGGCCACCGGACCGGCCCGGCCTGGCCGTGTTCCTCAACGCCGGAGACCCCCCGCTCCCCGTACTGGCCGACGTCATGCGGATGCTCGACGACTGCCGCGTGGACTGCCTGGAGCTGGCGGTGCCGTTTCCCCACTCGGTCACCGACGGGCCCGTCATCCGCCGATCGGCGCAGCGGGCCCTGGCCGACGGCATCGGACTCGACGAGGTGCTCGACTTCCTCGGCGGGATCCTGCCCCGGCTGCGCCACCTGCGGGTGGCACTGCTGGCCGACTGGAGCCACACGGTCAGAGGCCTGACCGTGCCCGGCTTCGTCCGGCAGGTCGCCGACTCGGGCGTCGACGGGCTGCTGGTCCACGGCCTGCCACCGCGACTGCGGGCCGGCTACCTCGAAGCGGTGCGGGAGGCAGGGCTGCCCGTGGTGGCCACCTGCTACACCACGTCGGCGGCCGAGGTGAAGGCCGCGGCCGCCGAGTGCGCCACCGCGTACCTGTACCTGGTGGCCCACTACGGCCGCAGCGGCGGCGGGTTCACGGCCGACCACCGGGAGCTGGCCGCCGCGCTGGCCGCACTGCGGAAGACGACCGCCGTACCGATCGCCGTCGGATTCGGCGTCCGCTCCCGGGCGGACATCGCCCTGCTGCACCGCCTCGGCGCCGACGCCGCGGTCGTCGGCAGCGCCGGGGTCGCCCGGATCGAGCAGGCCCTCGCCGAAGGGGCCGATGTGGTCGAGGAGTTCCGCACCTTCGTGCACACCGTTTCGCCGTATTCAACAGACCTGGGAGGCACACCCGATGATCGTCCGACGCCTTGACGAGGTGACGTCCGTGGACTGGGGCAACGGACTCAGCCGCAGGTTCCTTCTCGAATCCGACGGCCTGGGCTACACGGTGACGGACACCACCGTCCGCGCCGGCACCAAGTCGAGGCTGGAGTACCGCCGCCACCTGGAGTCCTGCTACTGCATCGACGGAGCCGGCGAGGTGGTGCTCGCCGACGGCACGTCCCACCCGATCGAGCCGGGCACCCTGTACGCGCTCGACCGCAACGAAGCCCACTTCCTGATCGCGAGCCAGGAGGAGGACCTCCGCCTGGTGTGCGTGTTCTCGCCCGCGTTGCGCGGAGACGAACGCCACGACCTGGACTCAGCCGAATTCTCCGAGTACTGATGAGGACTGACGGATGATCAGGTGGAACGCCGACCAGATCGCTCTGGGCGAAGGGATCCGCCGGTGGTGCGAGGAGCTCAGCTCCGGCCATCTCGAACGGGACGCGGAAGGCACCTTCCCTCGGGACAAGTGGAGGTTGATCCAGCGGTCCGGAATCCTGGGCCTGCCGTTCGACGAGCGGTGGGGCGGGCTGGGCCAGGACCTCCTCACCACCATGCACGTGCTCGAACAGCTCGGCACCGGGTGCCGTGACGGCGGACTGAACTTCTCGGTCGCCACCCACCTGGTGAGCGTCGGAGTCCCGCTGCAACGGTTCGGGTCACCGGAGCTCAAGGCGCGCCACCTGCCGGGGATCTGCTCGGGAACGACGATCGGGGCGCACGCGATCAGCGAGCCCGGGAGCGGCTCCGACGCGCTGGCGATGCGGACCACGGCCACCCGCGAGAACGATGGCTTCGTGCTGCGGGGCTCCAAGGCCTTCGTCACCAACGGCCCCGTGGCCGACGTGTTCGTGGTCTACGCGCGCACCCACCCGGCCGGCGGCCCGCTCGGCGTCACCGCCTTCGTCGTGGAGCGGGACACCCCCGGGCTCGTCGTCGGAGCACCCGTCGCCACCATGGGACTGCGGACCGCGCCGCTGAGCGAACTGCACTTCGACGACTGCAGGATCCCCTCGTCCGCCGTGATCGGCCGGGTCGGATCCGGGTTCCTCGTCCTGGACCACGTGATGAAGTGGGAGATCCTCTGCTCCTTCGTCATCAGCACCGGGCAGATGCGCCACCGGCTCGACCGCTGCGTCGAGTACGCCAAGGAACGCGTCCAGTTCGGCAAGCCGATCGGCTCGTACCAGTCGGTCTCCCACAAGATCGTGGACATGCGGATCGGCCTGGACACCGCGCGGAAGTGGCTCTACGACACGGCGGTCCGGCTGGCGGAGGGCGAGAACGTCACGACGGACATCGCCGCCACCAAGCTCCTCGTCAGCGAGAACAACCTCTCCTCCGCGCTGGCCGCCGTGCAGGTCTTCGGCGGCAGCGGGTACCTGGCCGAGTACGGGCTGGAGAAGGACCTCCGCGACGCGATCGCCGGACCGATCTACTCGGGCACGTCGGAGATCCAACGCAACCGCATCGCCGCCATGTTGGGGCTGTGAGGCCTGATGCTGGTCAAGATCTGCGGAGCCACCTCGGCCTCGGACGTGGCATCGCTCGACCGTGCCGGAGTCGACCTCGTCGGCCTGTGGCACGGCGTTCCCGGGGGCCGCGCGAACCTGACGATCGACCGACTCGCGATGCTCACCGAGGCGGTGCACCGATCCGCGCGTCTGCGTCCGGTCCTCGTGACCTTCCTCGACGACGCCGAGGCGCTGCGCGCGGCGACGGCGGCGGCCCGGGTGCGGTGGGTCCAACTGCACGGCTACCAGCCGCCGGGCCTGGTCCGCGCCCTGAAGGCCGGCACCGACCTCACCGTGGTCAAGGTGCTGCACCTCGGTGCGGACACCCGCGCGGAGCGGTCCCTGATCCCGGCGTACGAGCGGGCGGGAACGGACCTCTTCCTGCTGGACACGGTGGCCGGGGACGGCCGGCTGGGCAGCACCGGACAACCGACGGACTCCGCGGCCGTCACCGGGATCGCGGACCGCCTCTCCCGGCCCTTCCTGCTGGCCGGCGGCATCTCGGCCGACAACCGGGAGGACTACCGGGCGGTGCTGGACCACCCCCTCTTCCTGGGCATCGACGTGGACACGGCGGCCAGGGACCCCGACGGACGGCTGAGCACCGGCCGGGTCACGGCCGTGCGGCGCGGCTGGCGAGTGCCGGACGCCACCGGAGCGGCCCGATGACGGCCGCGTTCATCGAGGCGCTGCTGGACGCCCGCCGGCCGGTGATCATGGAGCTCAAGCGACAGGACGCCGCAGGGCAGGACCTGTTCGGTGGCAGGTCGGCCGCCCGCCTGGTCGCCGACTACCAGGACGTCGGCGCCCCCTGCCTGTCCGTGGTGACCGGGCGGTGGTTCGGCGGCACCCGGGGCCTGCTGCGCGAGGTCGTGGAGGCGACGGACCTGCCCGTGCTGCAGAAGGACTTCATCACCCGCCGGAGCCAACTGCACCAGGCCCGCGAGGACGGCGCGTCCGCGATCCTGCTCACCGCCGCGCTGCTGCCGCGCGCCACCCTGGGCCACCTGGTCGACCTCGGCCTGCGCCTGGGCCTGACGCCGTTCGTCGAGGTCGCCACCGAGCAGGAGATCAGCCGCGTGCCACGCGCCGAGGAGTGCGTGGTCGCGGTGAACAACAAGGACATCGCCACCCGCGAACGCGGCGCGGGCGACCTCGGGCGGAGCTCGTCGCTGCTGCCCGCGGTGCTGCGCAGCGGCACCCGGTGCCCGGTGAGCGCCGGGGCCATCGGCCACCCAGAGGAGGCCGCCCGCCTGCTCGGGGAGGGCTTCGCCGGTGTGCTCGTCGGGACGGGCCTCCTGCGGGCCGCAGACCTGCCGCAATGGCTGGACGGCCTGGACGCCCGCCTCGACACCGGCCGTGACTCCCCTCGTGGCACCGGCCCCGGCCATGGTCCCGGCCCCCCGCCTCGCACAGGCCTCGGCACCGGCCGCGCACCGACCCCACCCGTCCGCCGCCCGGCGGACCCCCCGACCACAGACATCCGGAGGTAACAGCATGACCGGCGAAGCACCCGAGCAGTGGAAGGTCGTCGTCAACGACGAGGAGCAGTACTCGATCTGGTCCGCCGACCGCGAGTCCCCGGCGGGCTGGCACGAGGTCGGCGTACGGGGCGCGAAGGACGAGTGCCTCGCGCACATCGAACGCGTGTGGACCGACATGCGCCCCCGCAGCCTGCGCCTGCGCTCCGTCCCGAAGGACGGTGAGCAATGAGCCGGACGCTCGTACCGCACGGTGCGCCCCCGGCGACCGGGCCCGTGCTCACCACCTCCCTGAACCTCGCGAGCTGCCAGGCCCGGGGCTGGGTCGTCGTCGACTCCGTGGTCGACGGCCTGGCCATGGGCGGCACCAGGACGGCCGGGACGGTCACCGAGCAGGAGCTCGCCGGGCTCGCCAGGGCGATGACCCACAAGCTGGCGCTGGTCGGGCTGCCCATCGGTGGCGCCAAGGCCGGCATCGCACCCGATCCGGGCGCCACCGTCGAGCGGCAGGAGCTGATGCGGGGGTTCGGCCGCGCCGCGGCCCCGCTGCTGCACGGCGGGGTGTACCTGGGGTGCGACCAGGGCACCACGTACGCCGACCGGCAGCTGGCCTTCGAGGCCGCCGGTTACGACGTCACCCGCCGCCCCGGCACCACCCGCCTCACCGTCGACTGGGCCGAACTGTGGGACCACATGGGCGACATCACCGGGTTCGGCGTGGCCGTCGCGGTGCTCGGCGCCCTCCGGGCCTCCGGTGCCCGGACCCCGCAGCGCATCGCGGTCCAGGGCTTCGGCACCGTCGGGCGCGCGGTGGCCGGCCACCTGGCCGCCCACGGCCACCGGGTGGTGGCCGTCGCCGACGTCAAGGGCACCGTCGAGGACCAGCGCGGACTGCCCGTCGCCGAACTCGCCGCGCTCACCAGCAGCGACGGCACGATCGACCGGAGCCGGCTGCCCGCCCGGGTCACCGTCCACGGGCCCGGGCAGGCGTGGCTGCACGTCGACGCCGACGTGCTGGTGCTGGCGGCGTCCGCCTCCGCGGTCGACGAGCAGGCGGTGCCGGCGGTCCGGGCCCGCCTGGTGGTCGAGGGCGGAAACCTGAGCTGCACCGCACCGGCCCGCCGGTTGCTGCGCGAGGCCGGCCACACCGTCCTGCCGGACGTGGTCGTCAACGTCGGCGGCGCGGCGGCGACCGGGTGCGTGCTCGCCGGCCTCGCGCCGTCCGACCTGCCGCTCCCGCACCTGTCCGCGTGGCTGCGCGCGTGGGTCTCCAGCAAGGTCACCAGGAACTGCGAGCTGGTGCAGGAGCTGAGCGCCTCCGGCAGCGCCGATCCGGTCGCACAGCTCCTCGGTTCGCGTTGAGCCCCGCCCGGCACCCTCGTGACGGGCGGGGCACCGGCCGACCGGGCCCTCGGACGACCGCATGCCGGGGCTGACACCGAAGAGCCGGGCGATCGAGGTGATCGGCTGGGCGGAGCGGGCCGTCGAGCGGATCGGGGCGTCCCTCGCACCGCCCCGACCCGCTCGACGGCCTGATCCGCCGGGGAAGAACACCCCCACCGGGCCGGCCCGGGTCCGAAACCCGTGTGACAGGGCCCGCGCCGAACTCGGCCGCCTCGTCCGGCCCCTGGACGCGGCGCTGCACGACCGTACCCTGCCCGACCCCTTCGCCCACCGCCGCGGGTGGCGCACCGAGTTCTGGTGGTACCGCCGCCTGGCCGACCCCGCCTGGCAATGACGGGCGGCGCGGGCCCCACGACGACCACGGGTACGGCTACGGGCTGCTGACCGGGCGGGGGCTCACGCCGGCCGGACGAGGAGACCCCCGACCGCTCAGGCGACCGGCGCGGCCGCACGGTCCGGTCGGCCACCGGCGGGCTCGCCGTCCTCGGACGCGCCGGTCGGCGGCGCCGCCGGGCCCGGCGCGATGGGCGGCACGGGCTGCTCCGATCCGCGCACGGGCGTCGACCGCGGCCGCTTCGGCCGCGGGAGTCGTGCCTCGCTGACGAAGACGCCGAGGACGATCAGCGCCGCACCGAGGATCGCCATCCCGGGCAGGCGGTCGCCGGCCAGGCGGCCGACGATGCCGCCCCAGACGGGCTCGCCGGAGTAGATCAACGTCGCCCGCACGGCGGGGACGGACTGCTGCGCCCAGTTCATCGTCAGCTGGATCACGGCGCTCGCGGCGCCCAGCCCCACGGCCGCGGCGAGCCAGACCCAGGAGAACGCGGGCAGCGACTCGCCGGCCGCGGGCATGGCGAGGAAGGACAGCACGCTCGCCGTGAGCAGCTGGACGACGGTGATGCGGCGCAGGTCGACCCGTCCGGCGAACCGGCTGATCAGGACGATCTCGCCCGCGCCGGCCACCGCCGAGCCCAGTGTGGCCAGTTCGCCGGAGCCCCATGCCGCGCCGCCCACGGCTCCGGGCCCGGCGAGGAGTATCAGCCCGGTGAGGGCGAACGCGATTCCGAGCATGGCGGCGGGCTTGGGCGGCCGGCGCAGGATGATCCACTGCAGGAGCGGGACCAGGGGGACGTAGAGCGCGGTGATGAAGGCGACGGTGCTGCTGCTGACGGTCCGCAGGCCGTACGTCTGGAGCGCGTAGCCGAGGAAGATCGTCGCCCCGACCGAGACGCCGGCCACCAGCTCCCTGCGGTTCAGGCCCCGTAGGGCCTTGCGGAACACGAGTAGGGTGAGCAGCCCGGCGGTGGCGAAGCGGGCGCCGACGAAGAAGAGAGGACCGCTGTGGCGCATGGCGGTGTGCACGATGAGGAAGGTCGTGCCCCAGAACATGGTGACGGCGACCAGGGCCAGGTCGTGACGGCCGAGGCCCAGGAGGCGGCCGTCCCGGCCGAGGTGGGGGAAGCGAGAAAAGTGCACCATAGTGCACATGCTAAGGGCACTATGATGCACACTTCCGAGGGGAGGTCCGACGTCCTGGCCTTCGTCGGCGAAAATCTGCGCCGCCTGCGCCACCAGGCCGGGATGAGCCAGGCCGCGCTCGCGGAGGCGTCGGGCATCAGCCGCCGCATGATCGTCAAGCTCGAGGGCGGTGACACCAACGTCAGCCTCGCCAGCCTCGACCGGCTGGCCGAGGCACTCGGCACGACCATCGTCGAGGTCGTCAGCGACCCCGCCGAGCGCAGCCGCCGCCGCATCGAGGCGGTGGCCTGGCGCGGCGGCCACCCCGGCAGCGAGGCGGTCCTGCTGGGCAGCGTGCCCGCCCGCACCGGGGCCCAGCTGTGGCGCTGGACGCTCGGCCCCGGCGACCGTTACGCCGCCGAACCCGACCCCGAGGGCTGGCACGAGATGATCACGGTGACCGAGGGCCGGGTGCTGATCGACCTGGCGGAGGGCCCGGTGATCGTCGAGGCCGGCGGCTACACCATCTACAGCACCGCCCAGACGTACGCCTACGCCAACGTCGGCGACGGTGTCGCGCGCTTCATCTGCACGGCGGTGGCGTGATCCGCACCCGAGTGCGGCGGACCCGGGGCCGCCCACCGAGCACCGGGGCGCCTACGGGGCCGGGTGGGATCACCGCTTCGCGCGCAGCCACTGGGAGAAGGCGGCCAGGCCCTCCTCGGAGTCGGCGCGGCCGACGCCGATGCGGAAGCGGTCGGTGGGGGTGGCGGTGAGTTCGGAGCGGTAGATGCTCGCGGGCAGCAGCAGGACGCCGGCTTCCTCGACCAGTCGGGTGCAGAACTCCTCCACACCCTCGGGGCCGAGGTAGCGGGGGTAGGCCACGCAGCCGCCGTCCGGGGCCCGCCACTCGAAGAGGTCCCGGTGCTCGGCGAAGAACGCGTCGAAGAGCGACAGGTTGCGGGCGATGAGGGCCCGGTTGCGGTCCAGGATCGTGGCGCGGGCCTTGAGCGCGATGCGGGCCAGCACCTCGCTGGGAGCGGAGTTGCAGATGGTGGTGTAGTGCTTGGCCCGCTCCAGGCGGGACAGCAACTCCCGGTCGCGACAGGCGATCCAGCCGATCCGCAGGCCCGGCAGGCCGAGCGCCTTGGAGGTGACGTTCAGCGACAGGGCACGCTCGGACAGGTCGGCGGCCTGCGGCAGCGTGCCGGCCGCGTCGCGCTCCAGGCCCCGGTAGACCTCGTCGCTGAACAGGTGGATGCCGCGCTCGTCGCACAGCCGCGCCAGCTCGGTGAATTCGGCAGCGCCGATGACCTTGCCGGTGGGGTTGTTCGGGAAGTTCACCGAGACGACCCGGGTGTTCGGGCGGATCGCCGCCCGGATCGCGTCGAGGTCCAGGGCCCAGTCCCGGTCCGGGTCCAGGGCCACGCCGGCGACCTCGCACAGGGCGAGCGGCACGGTCTCGGCCGCCTGGTAGTTCGGGGTCACCACCACGGCGTGGTCACCCGCGCCCAGCAGGACGTTCATCGCCAGGTAGAGGGCCTCCTCGGCGCCCGCGAAGCAGATCACGTCGGCCGCGTCGGCCCGCTCGTACATCCCGGCGATCGCCTCGCGCAGGGCCGGGTCGCCGTAGGTCTCGGTGTAGCCCAGCGACAGGTTCTCGAACGCGGCCCGGTCCCCGTCGTCGGCCAGGGCGAGCAGTTCCCCGAGGGTCATGGTCTGCACGTCGGAGGCGGTCAGGTGGTGGCGAGCGGTGAACTCCCAGCGGGAGAAGTAGGTTTCCAGGCGGAAGTCGGGCAGCCGGGTCATCGGGTGGTGTCCTTCGTGCTGGGGGTGCGGAGTTCGGCCAGCAGGCCGTAGAGGGTGGATCGGGAGACGCGCAGGGCGGCGGCGACGACCGGGGCGGCGCGGCGCACGGCGAAGACCTTGGCCTCCTCCAGCCGGGCGAGGACGGCCAGGCGGTCGGCGCGGGTCAGCCGCTCGACGGGGCGACCGCACTCGCGCACGTACGCGCCGACGATGTGCTGGACGCTCTCGTTCCAGTCCTGCTCGAACAGCGGCTCGGGCCGCGGCGTCGTCGGGGCGCCGAACGCGGACAGCACGGCCGCGGCCTGCTCCAGCGGCGTGCGGTCGAGGTTGACGCACAGCACCGCGGCGGCCTTCCCGTCCGGATCGCGCAGGACGGCGCTGACCGACGACAGCCGCCGGCCGTCCGCAAGCGTCTTCTCGTACGGGCCGAAAACGTCCCGCGCCGACGGGTCCAGCGCGTCCAGTTCGCCCAGCAGTGAGGGGTCCCCGGGTCCACGGGAGGTCATCGGGTTCCAGATCGCCAGGACCCGGTCGGTGTCCGGGTCGTGCAGGACGACCTCGGCGTACGGGCCCAGCAGCAGTGCGACGGCCCGGCCCACGGGCGCCCACAGCCGGACCCGGTGATCTGTGCTCTCTTCGGCGGTCTCCACGCTCTGGACTATACGTCCATCTTGGACGGACAGTCCAGGGAGCGGCCGGACAGCTCCCGGGCCGCCGCGCGCCCGCGGCCGGGATGTCAGGCGTCCGGGGTGCGGCCGGCGGTCAGGAGCGAGACGTCCAGCGGCAGCTCGTGGCTCGTTCGGAGCGTCAGCCCTGCCCCGGCGAGGAGCTCCCGGTACTCGGCCAGGGTGCGCTCACGGGCTCCGGGGAGCATGACGAGCATCTGCATGTTCCAGGCGAGCGCGAGCCGGTCCTCGTCGCCCTCGGGCATCAGCCGTTCGAGGACCAGCAGACGCGCGTGTCCGGGCATCGCCCGCGCGACGGCTCGCAGCAGCGCCAGGCAGCCGTCGTCGTCCCAGTCGTGGAGGACCCGGGAGAGCAGGTAGACGTCCGCGGTCACCGGCACCTCGGCGAAGAAATCGCCGGACACCAGCGTGCAGCGGTCCAGGAGGCCCAGCTCACCGAGATGGCGGCGGGCGTCCTCGATGACGTGCGGCGCCTCGAACAGCACGCCCCGGACGGAGTCGACGGCGCGCAGCACCTCGGCCAGCAGCGAGCCCTTGCCGCCGCCGATGTCCGCCACCACGCGGGCCCGGCCGAAGTCGAAGAGCTCCGGGACGGCACCGAAGAACGAGGTGCCGGCGGACATGGAGCGTTGGAAGGCCCCGCCCAGGTCCGGATGGGCGGCCAGGTACGCGAAGAGCGGCGCGCCGAAGACCTCGCTGAAGGCGTCCCGCCCGGTCCGCAGCGAGTACAGCAGACTCCCCCACGCCTGGTAGCTCGGCCCGCCGTACATCAGGGCCAGGCCGCGCATCGAGTCGGGGTGGTCGTCCCTCAGCAGGGCGCCCGCGTCGGTGAGGGCGAACCGTCCGCCCTCGGTGCGGCGCAGCATCCCCAGACCCACGAGGTAGGACAGCAGCCGGGCCAGCGCGTCGGGGTCGGTCCCGGTCAGTTCGGCCAGCCGTCGTGTGGTCGCGGCGGACCGGGCGAGGTGGTCGGCGATCCGCAGTTCGGCCATGGCGTGGAGCGCCTGGGTGCGCCAGGCGCCCGTCAGCAGGTGCAGGACGGCCCGGTGGACGTGATCGCCCGCGGCGGAGCCCCCTCCGGGTTCGACGACGTCGGTCACGGTGCAGCTCCCGATCCGGTGGTCTTCCGGCCCGCCCCGCCCCGTCGGTGGGGAGGCCGGTGCCCGGTGGCGTCCCGCCGCAGAGGCCCCGCAAGGGTCCGGCGGGTCACCGACCGCGGGCAGACAGCCTGTCGGGGCCGTGCCAGCACACTGTCACAGCCGCGCGGGACAGGGCTCCTCAGCACGCCGAAGGAGTGAACGCGAACAGCACCCCGGGCGCCGACCCGGGGCCCGGGGCCCGAGGCCCTGCCGACGGTGCCGACCGAGGCCCTCGCAGCGAACTCCCGTCCGGCAAGGCGAGGTTCAGCGGAGCGGAGTTGCGCACGGCCGAGCAGCTGATCGACGCGCTCACCGTGGACTGGCGGCCCGAGGACTACCGTGACACCTTCGAGGAGCAGGTCCGCGAGCCGGTCGAGGCCAAGGCCGAGGGGCGGGAGATCGCCGTCTCCGAGGGCGCACCGCCGGAGACCACCAACGTCATCGCCCTCATGGAGGTGCTGAAGCAGAGCCTGGAGAGCGCCCGCGGCGGCGAGCGGTCACCGGCGCGGGAGCGTTCGACCATGACCGCGGCGAACTCCAGAAGGCGGTCGAGAAGGCCACCAGCGGACGGCGGCTGCGCGCCGCCTCGTGAGCCGGCCGTGCGGGGAGGCCACCGGCTGCCCCGGTGGAGGGCCGATCCCTGGCCCGAGCAGTTCAGGAGTGACCACGATGACCGCCACGCCCACACAGGCTCCTGGCAGCCCCCACCCGCGCTGCCCCGGCTCGAAGGCACCCGGGGCAGCGGCTTGACCCAGGAGGGAACCGCTCATGGCCGCACGGATCGCCTACCGGCGGATCTACGAGGAGGCGTCGCCGCAGGACGGGCAGCGGGTGCTCGTCGATCGGGTCTGGCCGCGCGGGATGAAGAAGGAGAACGCCCACCTGGACGAGTGGCTGCGGGACGTCGCCCCGTCGACCGAACTGCGCCGCTGGTACGGCCACGAGCCGAGCCGGTTCCCCGAGTTCCGCCGCCGTTACCTGGCCGAACTGCGCGACACCGGACACCGCGAGGCGGCCGGGCACCTGCGTGACCTCGCCTCCCACGACAAGGTCACGCTGCTGACCGCCACCAAGGACGCGGACCACAGCCAGGCTGCCGTACTCGCCGAATGGCTGGCCGGGGACAGGCGGTGACCGGCGCCCGCCGGCCCACGGCCGGCACTCCACGAGGGCAAGGAGGCACGGGACGATGGCGAAACTGACCGTCGAGGGCGGGGACCTGGTGCTCCGACTCTCCTGGTGGGAACGCCTGGTGACCGGGACGGCGCCGGTCCGGGCGCCGCTGACGGCCGTGACGGGCGTGACCGTCCAACGGGAGCCGTGGCGGGCGTTCCGCGGCTCCAAGGAGCGGGGGCTGCTGATTCCCGACCGGCTCTGCCTGGGAGTCTGGCGGCACCCCGGTGGGCGGGACTTCCTCGCCCTGCGCCGCCCGCGCACCGGCGAGGCCGTCGTCCAGGTCGACCTGCGCCGGCCCTGCCCGTTCGCCCGGATCGCCGTCCAGTCCCCGCACGCGCCGCAGCGGGCGGCCGAGCTGCGCCGCCCCTGAGCCCACGGACGGGCTCAGGGGCCACCAGGCCCCCGCCGCGTTCCGCGCCGCGCGCGAACGGCTCTCGCAGGCCGGCGCGGCGCGGCGCGGTCTGCCAGAAGCACACAGCGCTCCGCCCCCGGGCAGTGCCGGGGACGGGAGCGCCGGTGATGGGGTGCGTCCGGGTCAGCTCCGGCTGGCCACCAGCTGGCTGGAGCCGTCCGGCAGGCCCGCGATGGCGGCGCGCTGGGCCGGGAAGGTGCTCGCGCCGTACGCGCCCTGGACGGCGGCGAAGCCGGACCAGGCGCCGTTGGTGAAGCGGGTCTCGTGGTAGAGGTTGCCGTCGTTGCCGACCACCGCCACCTGGGACGAACCGTCCGGCAGACCGGCGATGCCGACCGCCCGCGCGGCCATGGTGGGCGTGCCGCCGCCGGGGAGCGCGGCGAAGCCGGACCAGTTGCCGTCGGCGAAGCGGGCCTCGTGGTAGATGTTCACGTCGCTGCCGATCACCAGGACCTGCGAGGAGCCGTCCGGCAGGCCCGTGATGGACACCCGCGAGGCCGCCATCCGCGAGCTGTTCACACCGGGGAGCGGGGCGAAGCCGCTCCAACTGCCGTTGGCGAAACGGGTCTCGTGGTAGACGTTACCGTCGTTGCCGACCGCGAGGACCTGGGCGGACCCGTCGGGCAGGGCGGCGATGGCCACGTCCGAGGCCCCCATGGTCGGGGTGCCGACCCCGGGGAGCGCTCCGTAGCCCGACCAGTTGCCGTCGGCGAAGCGGATCCGGTGGTAGACGTTGCCGTCACTGCCGACGGTCACCACCTGCGAGGAGCCGTCCGGCATGCCCGCGATGCCCGCCCGGCGGGCCTGGGTGGCCGGCGTGCCGTCGTCGGCCAGCGCGGCGAAGCCGCTCCAACTGCCGTTCGCGGCGCGGACCCCGTGGTAGAGCCGGCCGTCCAGACCGATGCCCAGCTCCTGCGAGGAGCCGCCCGGCATCCCGGCGATCGCGGCCTCGGAGCCGCGGAAGACGCCCGCCCCGCCCGTCAGCGGGCTGAAGCCGGGCCAGGCGCCCGAGCTCTGGCGCACGCCGAGGAAGAACGCGGAGGACTGGGACGGCGGGGCCGTGGCCAGCTGGATGTCCAGGTAGTCCTGGTCGATCCCGATCGAGTACCCGCCCCAGGTCTCCGGGTTCTGCGGCGCGGCGTACTGGTGGGCGCGCTGGTGGTTGCTCCAGTAGCCGGCCGGAATCGCCGGGTCGGCGGTGTCCTCCTTGCCGTTCCAGTTCGCGCTGAAGACGGCGTCGGGCATGGTGTAGGCGCTGTTGCCGGCGTTGGCGACCAGGTCCTTCATGCCGGACGAGGAGCTGCTGTAGACGCCGGAGTTGTAGCCCCAGGCGTGCAGTTCGTTGGTCCAGGCGGTGAGGAAGGCGAGCACCGTGGCCGAGTACTGCGGGGTGGTGTACGCCTCCATGTCGTAGTAGAGGACCGTACCGGGGCCGAAGCCGAGGGCCTGCGCCTGGCTCACCGCGTCGTCGGCGGCGTTGGCGCCCTCGGTGGTGGGGTAGGCGATCTTCGGGGCCTGCACACCGACGTACAGCGGCATGAAGGCCCAACCCGCGGACTGCTGCTGCTGGACCCAGGAGGCCGTCAGGTTCGGCTGGGCGCAGGCCCGCCGGACACCACCGATGTAGATGCCGACCGCCCGGTACGGGGAGGAGCTCATCCACGCGTTCATCGCGGCGCCGGAGGGCGCCGTGCAGGCGTCGAAGCCCTTGCCGGTGTAGTTCGTCGCCGACGCGGGTATCGACGCCGCCGCGGCCGGTGCGGCCTGGATGGACGGCGCGGCAGCGGTGGCGGTGGACCGCGGGGCGACGGCCGTCCGGGATCCGGCGGGCGCCGGCTGCGGCCGCTGCGTCGGCGCGGGGGTGAGCCCGGCGCCGGTGATGATCCGCCGCACCAGCGACTGGTCCGTGTCGTACGTCCCGGTCACCGCGACGGCACCGTCGTTCGCCCGGACCGTCTGCGCGACGGGGTTGGAGCCGTCCCGGTCCGGCGCGGCACCGGTGGCGGGCTCGACCAGCAGTGCCTCCGTGCGGCCGACCAACCGCGGCGGGCAGACCTGCTGTTCGCCCGGGTGACCGAGGTACACCGCGTGCTGGTCGAAGCGGACACAGGCCTGCGGGTCCGCGGCCAGATCCACCACCGGCCAGGCCGTGGGCACCCGGAAGACACGGCCCTGGTACGTCACCGCCTTGGTGTCCGGACTTGCGGCGGGAGCTGCTACGGCGGTGCCCGCGGCAGCGGGCGCCGCCACGAGCACGGCCGCCACGACGGCCGCGGCGCTCCGGAGCGCTGTCATTGGGGACTTCACCCAGTTCTCTCCTGACGTGACGAAAGGCCGCACGCCGTGGAGTCGGCGGGCGGCGTCGGCCACGATATCCGCGCCCGCAAGGGGTTTTGCCGCAGGCCCCGCCCGCCCGGTCCGCCCGTCCGACCGGCTGTCAGGGCTCTTTCCCGGAAGGCCCTACCAATCGTGGGCGACCGACCGTTGCATCGACCTGCGTGTCGGCATACGCCCACCCCCTACGAGACCTGCGGGGCCCGAGGGTCCGACCAGCCCCCCAGGGTCTCTGCCCCGAGCTCGTCGTGATCGGGGACGAGGTCCCGGGCACGAAGCACCCCCGCCTCCGCCGGAGGTGGGGGCGCGGAGGCGAGCCACCGGATGAGTCCTCGGGATCTGCTCCCGGATGACCTTGAACAGGAAGCCCGAAGTCACCCCTTCGGGGATTCGCACCGCCTTGGGCTGACTGCCAGTCAGTGATTCGGCTCGCCTCGATGGTGTTCGATCAGCCATTCCAGCCCCCCTTGACCTCGAGAGTCCGGCTAACTCGTACCGACAGTCCGTCGATTACTGGATTCACCGACCGTAACTTCATGACTACGGAATCGCCGATGGCAGCGGAAGCCTAGTACCAACTCGGCCTCCTGCGAACAACGATGATGCCCTGGCGTACAGCCCCGTGCGGGCCCGCACCACCCCTCACCGCTGCTCGTCCCTGTCCGGGCGGGCGGCACCAAGCCCTGATTGGAGAGTCCCATGACCACCACCATCAAGTCCTGCGTCGAGTTGGACGAGCTGGGTAAGTTCTTCACGATCGCCGCGCGCCGGATCGCCGCGGGCGAGGCCGCGCCGGAGATGTTCTCCGCCGCCGTCGACTCGGCATGGCACCGGCTCGCCGCCGACCCGACCGCACACGAGGCGTTCGCGCTCAAGCACGCCGGCCGCAAGCTGACCCACATCGAGAGCAGCGGCGCCGGCTTCATCTCCTGGGTGAGCACGTACGAGGAGGCGTACGGGCCCCTGCCGGAGATCTGGTTCACCGACGCCGACGGCGCGGTCGACGCCGAGGCCATGTCCCGCTACCGCGAGACGGGTGAGGTCTCGGCCGAGTGGGACTGCTCGCCCGAGCCCGGCGACGGTGACGACCTCGTTCCGGTGGCGGCCACCCAGTGATCACCGCACCATCCGACGGAGCGTCCCGGCCGACCGCCGGGGCGCTCCGCCTCACCGAAGCCCGGACGGAGAGCCCCGTCAGCATCGACGTCGGCGGCTACCTCGCCGGGCTGTACGAGCACTGCCCGTTCCTGCGACCGTCCATCAGTCGCGGTTTGACCGGGTGGACGGTCTACGAGATCACTCCGGGCAGCCACCGGTACGCTGTGGAGGCCGAGTTGTTCCACGCCGGGGTTCAGGCCGCGGAGTGGATCCGCCCGCTGATGCAGCGGCCGTTCGGCATTCTCGCGTGCGAGAACATCGTGCTGCGCGGGCACTGCGAAGGCGTCGACCACCGTGAGCTGATGGCCTGGCCGCACTGGGCGCTGAAGCACCTGTACACACCGGTCGGGGTCATGTTCGGCAAGTTCCCCCAGGACGCCGCCGAAACCGGCCGGCGCGGGCAGAGGATTCCGCCGCCGCCCTTCTCGTTCCTCCCGGTACGGGCGGGCGTGCGGCTGCTGGACCCGCCATTCCTGGAGAGTACCCCCGACCTTGCGGCGGCGTTGACGGTTTCGTCCCACGACGGCCGCGACGTCTTCGAGCACATCCCTTGCGATTGGAAGGCAGTTCGAGAATGGGCGAGTTCATTGCCGAGGCCCGAGAAGCGCTGAGGGCCGCGGAGGCCTTCTGCGGCCCAATCGAGCTGACGGAGATCAGCAACCGTCGGGGCTCGGCGGTATGGCAGGCCAACGGCCCGCGAGGTGTGGTGAGCATCAAGCTCGGCACCGGCGAGGCCGCCGAGGTCACCGCCCGCGAAACCGCCGTCCTGGACCAGCTCGCCGGCTACACGGTGACGGCTGGCCGCTTCGACGGCGGAACCTGGTACGTCACTCCGTGGCTGGCCGGGCCGTCGACCTGGCAGGTCTTCCGCCCCGTTCGCAAGGGCGGCAGCGGACGGGAGGAAGCCCTGGCCGCGGCGGTCGGGCTGTGCCGCGCCGTAGCGGACCTCCACTCCGACGGGTGGGTGCACGGAGACCTCCAACCCGCGCACGGCATCCACGGCGACGACGGTACGGTTCGCCTCCTCGACTTCGCGTGGTCCCGCAAGCTGGGCAGCACGCCGTGGCCGAGGTTCGACGGCACGATGATCCACCTCACCGCGCCCGAACTGGCCGCCCGGATCATCAACGGCCCCCAACCCGTCGAAACGACCCAGGCCGCCGACGTCTACGCCCTCGCCGGAAGCCTGTGGACCTGCGTCACCGGGAAGTGGCCGTTGGACTACGACACCGCCGGCCTCGAAGCGGGCGCACCGGTGGAGGAGATCCGCAAGGCCATCGCCCACCGAGCCGTCCCCGTGTCCACCACGATGCCCTGGCCCGCCCTCCAGGCCCGGCTGCGCCACGTCCTGCTCGCCGCCTCCGACGACCGACCCACCGCCACCGAACTGGCCGAGCTCATCGAAGCGGTGGACGGGTGATCGAGCTACGGGAGCTGGGGTCCGGCGACGAAGAGTCCCTGCTGCGGATCTACAGCGTGGAGTCGACCGAGTACTTGGGCCGGGCTCCGATGGACGCCGACGAAGCCTGCTCCCGCGTACGCGACGTCATGGCGGCCGCGGCACAGTCGCCCCGCACGCTGTACGTGCTCGGCCTCGTCGTGGCGGGTGATCTCCTCGGCATCGTCAAGCTCCACCGCGACCGTCCCGCGGCCGCCGTCAGCTACATCCTGCGCGCGGACTCCTGGGGCCGGGGCTATGCCACCGAGGGGGTCCGCAACATCCTTGCCCTGGCCTTCGGCCGCCTCGAACTGCCGGAGGTCCGGGCCAAGCACCGCCCGGACAACCCGGCCTCCGGCCGCGTCCTCCGCAAGGCAGGTTTCGCCCCGATCGGCGAGCGCAACGGGTTCATCACCTACGCCATCCGGCCTCCCCGAACCCCGAGGGCCCCATCCGGTCGCCGGGCGCCGACGCCGAAGCGGACCAGCCGTCACTATTCCCTACCTGAACGGAACTTGCAGGACCGAGCAGAGCCCGTCCATCCGTCAGCGAACAATGCATGATTAATGTCCAGGCGCTACGGTGAGCGGCATGACAGAGCCGACGTGCCACAGGTTCCAGGAGCGCGTCGCCGTGGTCACCGGCGCCGCCGGCGGCATCGGCGCCGCGACCGCGCGGCGGCTGGCGGCGGAGGGGGCGACCGTGGTCGCCGTCGACATCGCCGACGCCGCGGGCCGTGCCGTGGTCGAGGAGATCACGCGCGACGGGGGGCGGGCCGAGTACCGGCACGGCGACGTCTCCTCCGCGGCCGTGTGGGAGGAACTGGCCGGCCATGTGCGCCGGACCCACGGCCGCCTGGACGTGCTGCACAGCAACGCCTACGCCGTCGTGGTCAAACCCGCCCACGAGCTGACCGAGGACGAGTGGGACGGCCAGCTGGCGGTCACCCTCAAGGCCTCCTGGCTCGCCGTGCGGGCCTTCGCCCGGATGCTGGGCGAGGCGGGCGGATCGATCGTGCTCACCTCCTCGGTGCACGCGCTGGTGGGCCTGCCCGGCCACCCGGCGTACGCCGCCGCCAAGGGCGCGCTGTGCGCGATGGGCCGTCAGCTGGCCGTCGAGTACGGGCCGCAGGTACGGGTCAACACGGTTCTGCCGGGTCCGATCATGACGGCGGCCTGGGACCGGGTGGACGAGGCGGGACGGGCCGACAGCGTGGCCGGGACGGTCGCCGGGCGGTTCGGCAGACCCGAGGAGGTCGCGGCCGCGGTGGCCTTCCTCGCCTCCGACGACGCCTCCTACATCACCGGCACCACCCTCGTGGTGGACGGCGGCTGGTCGGTCGTCAAGGCTTCCGCGTGACCGCGTCGACGGATCGAGGTGGAGGACGGCGGTGACGAGCCTCGCGCGGCGGGAGGCGGCCCGCATGGACCGGGTGGTCATCGAGGCCGGCCTCCGGGTGCGTGACCACCTCGTGCACGGCGCCGAGCACTGGCCCGACTCCGTGCCCGCCCACCGGGCCGTCCTCGACGCCGTCCGCGCCCAGGACCCCGAAGCCGCCGAACGCGCCGTCCGCCTCCTGCTCGCCCAGGCCGACAGCGACCTCCGCGGCCTGGCACACGACGGCGGGAAGAGCGACCTCCGCGGCCGGGGACAGGACGACGGGAAAGAGGACGGATGAAGATCACATCACTGGAGACGTTCCTCGTCGCACCGCGCTGGCTGTTCCTGCGCGTCGCCACCGACGAGGGCCTCACCGGCTGGGGCGAACCCGTCGTCGAGGGCCGCGCCGAGACCGTCCGCGCCGCCGTCCACGAACTCGCCGACCTCCTCGTCGGCGAGGACCCGCTGCGCATCGAACACCACTGGCAGGTGCTCACCAAGGGCGGGTTCTACCGCGGCGGGCCGGTGCTCTCCAGCGCCGTCGCCGGCATCGACCAGGCCCTGTGGGACATCGCCGGCAAGGCGTACGGCGTCCCCGTCCACCAGCTGCTCGGCGGCCCGGTCCGCGACCGCCTGCGGGTGTACTCCTGGATCGGCGGCGACGAACCGGCCGAGCTGGTCGACCAGGCACGCGCCCAGGCCGAGGCCGGGTTCACCGCGGTCAAGATGAACGGGTCCGCTCAGCTGCGGCCCATTGACACCCCGGCCCGGACCAACGCGGTCGTCGACCGCGTCGCCGCCGTCCGCGAGGCGCTCGGCGACGAGCGCGACGTGGCGATCGACTTCCACGGCCGGATGTCCGCCGCCATGTCGCGCCGCGTCCTGCCACTGCTGGAACCGCTGCAGCCGCTGTTCGTGGAGGAGCCCGTCCTGCCGGAGCACTCCGACGACCTGCGCCGCCTGGTCGACGCCACCTCCGTGCCGCTGGCGCTCGGCGAACGGCTGTACTCGCGATGGGACTTCCGCTCCGTCCTGACCAGCGGCATCGCCGTCGCCCAGCCGGACGTCTCGCACGCCGGCGGCATCTCCGAAGTCCGCCGGATCGCCGCCCTCGCCGAGACGTACGGCGTCGCGATCGCCCCGCACTGCCCGCTCGGCCCGATCGCCCTGGCGGCCAGCCTCCAACTCGGCTTCGCGACACCGAACTTCCTCATCCAGGAACAGAGCCTGGGCATCCACTACAACCGCGGCAACGAGCTGCTCGACTACCTCCTCGACCCCACCCCGTTCCGGTTCACCGACGGCCACGCCGCCCGCCCCACCGGCCCCGGCCTGGGCATCGAGATCGACGAGCGCGCCGTCCGCCGGGCCGCCGAGACCGGCCACCGCTGGCGCAACCCCGTCTGGCGCCACGACGACGGGTCGTTCGCGGAATGGTGACCCGACTCCCGGTCACGGCCCGGACCGACCCCGCACACGGCGGCCGCTGGACCTCGCTGCGCACCGGCGGACGCGAATGGCTCTGGCGCCGGCCGAACCTCGACGACGACCGCGACGGCGACGGCGCCCGCTACCGCGACGGCGACCGCGAGGCCGTCCGCCCCGGCGACGCGTTCGTCGACGCCGGCGGGCTGGAGGAGTGCATACCCACCGTCCGCGGCACCCCCGACCACGGCGACGCCTGGTCCCGGCCGTGGCACCGGCTCGACGACGGAACCGCCGTCCTCGAACATCCCGACTTCCTGCTGCGCCGACGCATCCGGCACCGACCGACCGCACTGCGCGCCGAGTACGAGCTGTCCGCCGAACCCGGCTACCGCTTCGTCTGGGCCGCCCACGCACTGCTGGACCTCGGAGAACAGGCTGTCCTGAGCGCCCCGACGGGCACCGCGACCCGTCTCTTCCCCGAGGCGGCAGACCTGCTCGACCGCCCCTGGCCCACCGGCGCCCGCCATCTCACCGGCCCCTGGCCGAGCCCGCACGGCCTGCGCCTGGACCGACTCGGCCCCGACGACGGCACCGCCGTCGGCGCGATCCTCACCGACTGCGCGCACGTGACGGTCACCGACGGTCCGGACGCCCTGTCACTCTCTCTGCACACCGACGCCCGGGTCCCCGTCTCCGTCGCCCTGTGGCGCAACCTCCGCGGCTTCCCCGCCGCGGAGCCGTACCGCAGCATCGGCGTCGAACCCATGCTCGGCGCCGTCTTCGACCTCGCCGAAGCCGCACCGGACGACGCGGCCACCGTCCCGGCCGGCGGCGAACTGCGCTGGGAACTCGTCATCACCGCCACCCGTGCCCCCTCACCACCCGAAGGACGTTCGTGGAGCTGACCGAGCTGCCGTACCGGACACTGGCCATCGTGCGCGGCGCCGACCGGGAGGCCGCGCTGCGCACCGTGATCACCCTGGCGGAGGAGGGGTTCACCGCGGCGGAGGTCTCCCTGACCACCGCGGACGCACTGTGGGTGATCGAGCAGGCCCGCCGCGAGCTGGGCCCCGGCACCCTGCTGGGCGCGGGGACGGTGCTGACCGCCGCCGACGCCGACCGAGCCGCGCTGGCGGGGGCGGACTTCCTGGTGACTCCCGGCCTCGGGAACGGGCTTCGGCAGGCGCCCGCCCTCGGGTTGCCCGTCCTGGCGGGTGCCCTGACACCGAGCGAGGTCATCACCGCCATGGAGTTCGGTGCGTCGGCGGTCAAGCTCTTCCCGGCCTCGCTGGGCGGCCCCGGCTACCTGAAGGCGCTGCGGGATCCCTTCCCGACCGTGCCGTTCGTACCCGTCGGCGGCATCGACGCGCAGGCCGCGCTCGCCCATCTGGCGGCGGGGGCGGTGGCGGTCGGGGTCGGCTCGCCGCTGGTGGGGGACGCGGCCGGCGGCGGCGACCTCACCGCGCTGCGGGCGCGGGCCGCACACTGGCGCGGCGTGCTGGGCCGGGCGGTGGCCGCGTGAACGCCATGACCAAGCAGGGCGGTGACGGCGTGAACGCCATGCCCGGCCGGACGGTGACGGCGTGAACGCCATGGCCACGCCCGAAGTCGTCACCGTCGGTGAGGCGATGGCCGCCCTGCGGGCCACCGGCCCGATCAGGCTGGCCCCGCCCATGGAGCTGTCCGTGGCCGGCGCGGAGGCCAACGTGGCGATCGGCCTGGCCCGACTCGGCCACCGGGTCGGCTGGGTCGGCGCGGTGGGCGACGACTCCTTCGGCGCGCTGGTGCTGCGCACGCTGCGGGCCGAAGAGGTCGACGTCACCCACGCGCGGATCGACACCGACGGACGGCCCACCGGTCTCCTGGTGCGCGAGGACGGCCTCGGGGACCTGGCCAGGATCGGCTACTACCGCACCGGCTCGGCCGGCTCGGCGATCGCCCCCGAGCACGTGCTGCCCGCCCTCGGACCGGGCCTGCGGATCCTGCACCTGACCGGGATCACCCCCGCCCTCGGCCCGGCGGCCGCCCGGGCCGTCCTGGCCGCCGCGCAGCGCGCCCGCGAACTGGGCGCCCTGGTCTGCCTGGACGTCAACTACCGCTCACGGCTGTGGGATCCGGATCGCGCCAGGGCCACCCTCCTGCCACTGGCCCACGCCTGCGACGTCCTGGTCGCCTCCGCCGACGAACTGCACCTGGTCGCCGAGGACCCCGCCCTGCCGGAACCCGACGCGGTCGCCGCCTTGCTGGCGCGAGGACGGCGCGAGGTCGTGATCACCCGCGGCGGCGACGGCGCGAGCGCCACCACGCCCGACGCGACCGCGCGCGTTCCCGCGCGGCGGGTCCCCGTCACCGACGTGATCGGCGCCGGTGACGCCTTCGTCGCGGGCTACCTGTCCGCCGTCCTCGACGGACTCGACCTGGAGGCCCGCCTGCGCCGGGCCGCCGGCACCGCCGCCTTCGCCGTCGCCACCCGCGGCGACTGGGAGGGCCTGCCGCTCCGAAGGGACCTCGCACTCCTCGACGCCCCGGCCGGCACCACGCTGCGCTGACCCCGGCGGCGACCGTGACACCCGCTCCCCGACCGGCGACGCGACCGGCCGGCGCGACCGTCGAGGGCGGGGCCGTCACGGACGGGGCCGTCACGGACGGGGCCGTCGCCGCCGCCCCACCCGCACCCGCACCCTCACCCTCACCCGGCCGTGACGTCACACTGTGACGCCCCCGTTTCACGCCTCTCGGGTGTCCGCTTCGAACGACACCGGAGGTCATCATGCCGCGCACCCGCAAGGACGAGGCACCGTTGCTCGTCGACGCGCCGGTCATCCAGGGCCGGTACGTCGACCTGGACGACTACACCGTCTCCTTCGAGACCTTCCCCGCCGACGCCGACGCCACCGAGGTGTTCCGCGGGCTGCCCGACGACCGGTGCCAGTGCCCGCACTGGGGCCTGGTGCTGGCCGGTCGGCTGGTCCTGCGCTACCCGGACCACACCGAGACCTACCGCGCCGGGGACGCGTACTACGCCCCGCCCGGCCACGTACCGGTCGTCGCCGCCGGGACGGAGACCGTCGAGTTCAGCCCCGCCGCCGCGCTGCGGCGGACCACGGACGTCGTGGCCGCGAACATGGCGATGGCCGAGGGAGGCCCGCGATGAGCACCGCACCCGCCGATGCCCGTGCCACCGCCGACACCGCCACCGCCACTGCCACCGCCGGCACCGACATCCGGCTTCGCGAGACCGCCGCCGACTTCGTCGCCTTCCTGGAGACCGGCACCCCGCCCACCGGCCTCTTCACCACCGACGTCTTCTGCGACTTCACCATGCCCCGGTGGCGGCTTCAGGCGCGCGGAGTCGACGACGCGGTCGCCCTGCGCCGGGCCGGGCACCCGGGGCCCAGCCGGGTGCCGAGGTCGCGGTTCGACGCGACGCCGACCGGCTTCGTACTGGAGGTCGAGGAGCGATGGGAGCAGGACGGAGAGTCCTGGTACTGCCGGGAACTGTTCCGCGCCGACGTCTCCGAGGGCTCGATCTCCGATCTGTCGGTGTACTGCACCGGCGACTGGGACCGCGCCCGCGTGGCCGAGCACGCACGGGCCGTGCCCCTGCTGCGGCCCTGAGCGCCGGCAGCCGACTCGCCGTACGATCTGGGCCATGGAGGCTGGGTCGGACCCGGCAGCCGACACCCTGGCCGGGCTGCTGGCGGCCTACGAGCGGGCACGTGAGACAGGGGACGCCGAACTCATGGCCGCGGCGGCCCTCGACCTGCCGTCGGGCCTGCGCTTCGGGGTCCACCCGGGGCAGGTCCCGGCGCTGATCCACGAGGCGTACGCGGTGGCCGTCTCACCCGCGAGCCGGTGCCGGCTGGCCGCCGCCCTGGCCCGGGCCTGGGTGTACGGGGGCGACGCGGGCCGGGCGGCCGCCTTCGCACGGGAGGCGGTGGCCGTCGCGGACGGCCTGGGTGATCCCGCGGTCCTCGCCGAGGTCCTGGACGCCTCGCTGGTCGCGCACTGGGGGCCGGACGACTTCGCCGAACGGCTGGCCCTCTCCGCGCGCCTGGCCGACACGACGGCGCACCTCACCGACCCCGAGCGCCGGCTGACCAGTCACCTCTGGCAGCTGACCACCGCATGGGAGTGCCTGGACGTCGTCGCCGTGCAGCGCCAGCTGCGCGCGCTCGACACCCTCGCCGAGGAGTCCGGCCGGGCGCGCCCGGCCTTCTTCGCCGCCTCCCGCCGCGCCGCACTCGCCCTCGTCCACGACGAGATCGAGACGGCCGACCGCCTGCTGGCCGCCGCCCGAGGCCTGGGTACCGACGCGGCCGAGCCGGACCTGGCCGCCGTCCTGCACAGCCTCGCGGCCGCCCGGGCACGGCAGCTGGGCGACGTGGCGGCGCTGCGGCGGGAGGCCGCCGCCTTCGAGGAGTTCGGCGCAGCCGAGGGCGTGCCGTCGGTCTCCGCCGAGGCGGCCGTCCTCTGGCTGGCCGCCGGTGAGGACGGACGGTCCCGGCGACTGCTCGACCTGCTCGCCGGTGCGGGGTTCGAGGCGGTACCGCGCGACGTCGACTTCCTGCTCACCATCGCCTGCCTCAGCGAGGTCGCCGCCGCGCTGCACCGCCACGACCTCGCCTCCGAGGGCGCCCTGCTCCTCGCGCCGTTCACCGGCCGGGCCGTGATCAACGCCGGGGCGGTCACCTTCCACGGCGTGGTCGACGACTACGTCCACCGCGCACAGGCGGCCCTCGGACTCCCCGAAGCGGCCGCCGCGCAACGGGACGCGACAGCCGCCTACCGGCGGATCGGCGCCACCTGGTGGCTGCGCCGGCTCGCCGAACCCGCTCCCCCGCCGACCGCCCGTCCCCGCACCGTGCACCTGCACCCGACCCCGGACCGTGACGACGCGCTCGGCTGGCTGATCGGCGAGGAGGGCGCGACGTTCGCACTGCCCGACCTCAAGGGACTGCACCACCTGCGTACGCTGCTCGGACGCCCGGGCACCGACGTGAGCGCGGGCGACCTCGCGGCCGCGGCAAGCGGCCACCCCGGGCTCACCGTCACCGAATCCGGCACCGCGGAGATCGCCGACCGGCAGGCCCTGGACGCCTACCGCCACCGGCTGCGCGACATCGACGCCGAACTGGACGACGACGCCGGGTGGGCCGACCAGGGCCGCCTCGACCGACTGCGGCTGGAACGCGAGGCGCTGCTGGACGAGATCCGCACCGCCACCGGCCTCGGCGGACGCCGGCGCCGCTTCGGCTCCACCGACGAACGCGCCCGGGTCGCCGTGCGCAAGGCCGTCGTCTCCGCCCTCGACCGCATCGCCCGCCACGACGCCCCACTGGCCAGGCTGCTGCGCGACACCGTCCACACCGGCGCCTCCTGCCGCTACGACCCGGACCCGGCCCGCCCGGCGACCTGGCTCCTCGACCCCCCGAAACCGGCCCGAACCGACACCTGATGACTCCGGCGCTCGGAGGTGACCGGCCGGCCGGCTACGCGCCCGGAGCCTCGTCCGGGTGGAGGGCGTCGAGGACGAGAGCGAGGCCGAAGGCGAACTCGTCGGCGTAGTCGTAGCCGGGTTTGAGGACGTGTTCGGTGGCCAGCTCGGCGAGGTGGGGGTAGGCGTCGGCGGGCATCCGGCTCACGATGGCGCCCGCGACCTCGGCCGACTCCGCCCCGTCCTTGAACGGCAGGCTGACCTCCTGGAGCACGAAGCCGTACAGGTAGCTGTCGATCAGCGAGACCGCGTGCGCGGTCATCGGCACGGAGAATCCGCCGGCGCGCAGCGCGCCGATGACGGCGTCGTGGTGGCGCAGGGTCGCCGGGCCGAGACGATCGGACCGGTGGCCGGCTCAAGCCGACTCGAACTTGACCATCGCGTCGCCCGCGGCTGCGGCCGCGGCGAAGAACGACTTCAACTCGCCCGGATCGGCCGCCAGATGCGCGGCCCACGCCGGGCTCCAGGATCTGGTGAAGCCCAGGGACCTGACCTCCTGTTCCAGCGCGACATCCAGGTCCCTCACAAGGGCGTCGACCGCGATGTGCTGCAGGAACGCCGCGGCCTCCCGCACCTCGTCGGGACGGAGCACCCACAGCTCCGTCCTGACGGCCCCGCACTCAGGGTCTCCTTCTCCTTCGGCCCGTTGCTCACCGCCGAAAACCGGCAGCTGGGCGACGTCACCCGACGTCGTGCGGCCTGCGGTCAACGCGAAGTCCATCAAGTAGCCGTTGCGTTCGACGGCCATCACCATGCCGGCCTCGCCGAGCGGCCCGAAGTCCGCATCGGACCAGTACGGCACCAACGCGGCCAGTTCCTTCGGCGAGAGCTCGTCCAGCAGCCTGTCGTCCACACGCCGCCAGAAGAAGTCCACGCTCATCTCGGCCCCACTCCCCTACTGCCGCCCCGGCGTCCTCAGCACCGCTCGCGCGGCAGATCAGATGATCACTCTGACAAGTCGGGCGAACGACAGGGGTCTCGATGGGGTCGCGGGCCCGTGGGCGCCTGGCGGTCCCGGCGGTCTGCTCCCCTCGGCAGACGAGGCAGGTGATCGACGCGGTTCACACCTTCGTCAGTCCGGCATGAGGTCGTCGGTGGCGCGCACGGCCTGCTGGAGGAGCTCGAGGGCTTGGGGCTCCTGCTCCCGACCGATCACCGCGATTTTGGCCACGTACTGGCCGTAGCGGAGTTCGCCGAACCAGCGTTCACAGCCCTCCTCCTTGAAGGTCTTGTCCCGGATGAGGCAGGTGTAGGACTGCTCGTCCGCCTTCGAGCTGCCGGCGACCTCGACCGGCACGGTGGTCCACGGCTTGTCGTCGTCCGCTATGCGCCGGTGGAAGTGGAGCCAGGCCCAGGTCGGGGAGTCGAACCGATTGATGCTCTGCGAGAAGCCGCGGCGCAGGAAGTCGCTGCCGTGGAGCACGAAGTTCCGGCCCTCCTGTTCGTCGAGCCCGGACTCGGGCAGATACACGCCCACGGGGTAGCTCTCCCAGGCCCCCGGCCCGGGCGGGGACTGCGGTAGGAGCCGGGTGAGTTCGGGCTCCCCCCGCCACTGCCCGGCCAGCGGCACGTTCCACAGCAGGACCGCGGCCAGCACCGGTCCGAGGGTTCCCACAGCCAGGAGGCGCCCGCGCCGTGTCGCGGGTATCGAACGCATCGTCACGAATGCGACAGACGCGCTAAGCGCGCACACAGTTGCACCCACGGCCGCCATCGCACCGCGGGCCGTTCAGGGGGCGGGGACCATCCTAGAAAACTCGGATACCGGAGTTCGACTGGACACGGACAAGATGGGGGCGGACGGGCCGCCGCGAAGCGCACCCCAGGCGGCCGGCCCGCCCCCCATTCGTCGATCCGTTGATCAAATGGAGTGGCCCGTGCGTTTCTCATCAGTCAGGCGCGTCCTGACGGCACTCGTGCTGGCACTGGCCGGCCTGGGGCTGTTTCCGGCCGCCGCGTCGGCGGACGCCCCGGCGACCGTGCTGTTCAACCAGTTCTCCGAGCGCTGTCCGGACGCCGCGAGCGGCTACCAGGACATGCACCCCTGCGCCCCGGCGGACAACCCCGGCATGTGGGTGATCAGCCGGCTCGCACCCAACCGGTACACGATCACCGACGTCCGCGACCACAACGCCTGCCTGACCTCCGCCGATGCGCCGGTCGTCCAGCCCTGCGCGCTGTCGGACGAGAGGCAGAAGTGGGAGATCACCCGGTACGAGCCCGAGCCGGGGCGCTACGGCATGGTCGGGATGCGGATCAAGAACGCGAAGACCGGCTGGTGCCTGGACAACTCGAAGAAGACGTTCGGGGGCTGGACCATCACCCAGCGCGCCTGCCTCGACGACACCCACCAGCAGTGGGACATCTACCGCACGACCTACGAGGCCGTGTGGGGCACCCCGGGCGCACACGCCGGCATGACCTGGACCACCCTGGCACAGCGCGCCGACAACGTGGTTCACGTCGGGTTCGACGACCTGAGCCGCAGCAACCCGTACCAGGGTGACACTCCCTCCAGCGCGGTGCTGCCGATGCTGTGCATCTACCGCGACGGCCGCCCGGCGCCCGGCGGAGTGCCCACCGACGGGTACCACGCCTGGTCGGGTGGAGAGGTGCGGGCGACCACGCCGGTGGCCGGCTGGCAGCTCCCCAGCCGCCAGGCCGCCGACCAGCGGTGCTCCGACAGCTTCGGCGGCGGCTGGCGGATGGCGGAGTTCCACGACGGCAACGGCTGGGGGCTGTGGGCCCACGGCACCCTGCCCGGGGGCACCCGGTTCTGGACCGCCATCAACGACCAGCCCGCCAACCCCTGGAGCTGAGCGCCCGATCCGCCCCGGCCGGTCGACAGCCTGACGACGACCGGCCGGGGCGGCAGGAATGACAGGACGGCCGGTCGATCCGAGGATCGACCGGCCGTTCGCCGCGAACTCAGCACCGCACCCGTACGGCCGCTCCGCGACGGCCGTCACGGTCATGCCCCGTCCAGCACCTCCACGAGCGCCGCCAGGAACTCCTTCGGTCGCTCCAGCTGCACGCTGTGCCCGGCGCCTTCGACCGCGACCTCGCGCACCCGCCCGCCGGCGGCGGCGTAGCGGTCCAGCGCGGCCCGGGTCTGCGCCACCATCGGCTGTGCCGGGCAGGTGTCCGCGCCGGGCCAGCCCGGCACCGCGCCGATGGCCCCCAGGTGGGCCAGGTCGAAGAGCGAGGTGTCGGAGACGATCACGTCGGCCGTACCGCGGATCCACAGGATCGGCGGCTTCGGCTCGACCAGTTCCAGGTCGTCGATCCGGAAGTGGGTCGGCGCCATCGAGTTGAGCACCCCGCGCTCGCCGGGCCCGAAGCCGGGCCAGGCGTCGCTCGTGCGGCTGTCGCCCGGGTAGTGGTCCTCCCCGGTCCAGGTGGTCAGCATCGCGGTCACGTAGCGGTCCGGGTCCGCCAGCGGCTCGCTGACGTAGGCGCTGTTCAGCACCGAGCGCGGCGCGAACGGTGACTCGGCGCCCTGTTCGCCCTCGCTCAGCAGCCGGACGAACTCGGGGGCCGCGCCGCCGGCGCCGGAGCCCGCTCCGTCGGGCGAGTTGAGCCGCCCGTCCACCCCGTGGGTACCGCCGAAGCCGTACGGGGAGACCGGGTTGACCAGGGTGAGCGAGCGGACGAGTTCCGGGTGGTCGCGCAGCAGTTGCAGCACCACACCGCCGCCCATGCTCCAGCCGACCAGATGGACCGGGCCGAGCGCCAGTTCCCGGAGGTAGGAGAGCAGGTCCTCGCTGTGGTCGCGCAGGCCCCGGGTGGCGTCCACCGGCAGCGGCTCGGTGCCGCCGAAGCCGCGCAGGTCGGGTGCCAGCGGGCGGTAGCGCTCGGGCAGGGCGGTCATGGTCGAGTGCCAGAAGACGCCGGAGGAGACGTTGCCGTGCACCAGGACCACGGGTTCCCCGGTGCGGCCCTCGATCTCGGCGTGGCTCATGGTGAGCCGGTCGGTGGCGACCAGTCGATCGGTGATCATCCGGGTGGTCCTCAGTTCAGCCAGCCGGCGACCTGCGCGCTCGCCGCGCTGTCCCAGCCGAGTTGCAGGTGGTTGGCGAGGGCGATCAGCGCGGTTCCGCCGACGGTGCCGAAGCCGGTGGTGTCCAGCGCGCTGGCGACGAAGACCACTCCGTCGCTGGGCCCGCGGTTCTCGTTGAAGATCCCGACGATGCTGGGCGTGCCGCCGGCCAGGAGGTACGACGTCACCGAGGAGGGCACTCCGGCCTGCTGCAGCGGGGTGATCAGCGAGCCCGCGTTGATCGCGGCCTGGATGCCGCCGCCGTCGGTGTAGAAGCCCTGGCCCCCGTAGTAGGTCGTGTACCAGTCCTGCTGGGTCTGGTCGATGCCGAACACCGAGTCCCAGCGGGCCAGCATCTGCCGCTGCCCGGGGTAGACGTCATAGCCGCTCGTCGGGGTGAAGGAGAACTCCGGGTGCGAGGTGTAGGTGCCGTAGCAGGTCATCCGCAGGTGCGGGGACGGCGCGTTGACGGCACCGCCGCACTGCGGCCAGATCGAGAAGTCGTGCGCCCAGCCGTGCGCGAACGGGTAGTCGTAGCCGCCGTTCGGGCCGCCGAGGGTGATCAGCTTGCGCACGTCGCCCGCGTACGGGCGGCCCCAGGAGGGCTTGACCGAGGACACGTAGGCCCGCGAGGACATCTCGCCCTTGCTCCAGCCCACCACGTCCACCTGCGGGACGCCGAGCTTGGCACGGATCAGCGCGACGGCGTCGCCGACCTCCTGGGCCTGCATCAGGTTGTCGCCCTGCTTGTGTGCGAAGCCGATCGCGAAGACCCGGTAGCCCCGACCGGCGAGGTTCTGCATCAGCCCGGCGTTCGGGCAGGAGGCGGAGCCGCAGCCGTAGCCGCCGGACTCGCCGGGGTTGGCCCACGCCCGGTCCGGGTTGTCGTTGGCGCCGTGCACCAGCAGCACCGGGACCTGGTGCGAGCCGGTGTTCCAGCCCGGAGCCGAGTAGAGCAGGAAACGGCCGGAGAAGGGCTGCTTGACGCCACCGAAGAAGGTGAGCCGCTGGCCGTCCTGGTCGCCGCGGCCGTCCGGCGGGTACTGCTCCTGCCGGAAGCCGGTGGTGGTGTCGAGGTACCGCTCGACGCGTTCCCAGCCGTTGGAGACGCTGTTGTACGTCGCCTCCAGGGTCAGGTTGGACGGCACCGCGGCCGCGGCGGCCACGGCCGGCACCGACGGCACGGCCGCACCGACCAGGGCCAGCACGCCCGCGAGCACCCAGCCCAGTCCTCTTCGCCTGCTGCGTCCGATTCTTCGCATACGCGTTCACTCCTCCACGCCGAGGGTCCGGTCCGGGACACCCTAGGGGGGCCTGAGTGCCCTCCCTATGTCGGCCGCACACACCTCAGGCCTCCCGATGTAGCCCTCGACCACCTGGCCAGGGGCCGGCCGCGAACGGTCCACCTCGCCCACCCGTTCGACCCGTCGAGCCCGGCACTCCCCCCGACGACGAGCCCTCCGCCCGGGCCCGTCGGCCGCGTTTCCACGCGCTCCCGCCTCGATCACGCGTGGCCGGGGTTCCTCTTCCTGCGAATATCGCATCATTGCTTCGATGAAAGCCGAATCGAGCACATCATCAGCACTGGCACATGAATTCCGATTCGACGAATCTTGCCCGCATTCCCGCCGGGCTATAGGATCCGCCCCACATGGGCGAACTGCCGCCCCCCGCCGACGAACCGAGCACGATCGACCGCAAGTCGCATCATCGACCCACGACATTCCGCGACATTCTCTTCAGCGTTCCGGAAGAGTCACACCGGCCGCCCGTCCGACGTCCCGGCGATCGGTATTCCCCGTACCACCGCCATTCCATCCGGGAGGAGATCCCGTGCGGTTTCGAACGCTTTTCCACACCCGACTGAGGCCCGCCGCGAGAGCGGTCTGCGCGGTGCTCGCCGCGCTCTGCACCGTCATGGGGCTCGCGAGCCCGGCGGTGGCCGCCGGCTCGACCCCGGGCACGTACAGCTACTACGCCTTCCCGTCCGGCACGTCGAAGCTGGGCTCGGTCACCTTCGCGACCACGGTGCAGTCCGACCCCGGGCGGGGCAACGTCTTCTGGTCGCACCAGTTCGGATTCACCAACGGCGTCAGCGGTTACATCGGGATGCAGCGCCACCGGACGGACCCCGGCATGTACCTGTTCTCGTTGTGGGGCGCGACGAACGCGCAGGCCGGCGACACCGGCACCTACTGCCAGACGTTCACCGAGAGCGGGGGCGGCGGGTACAGCTGCCGCCTCAACGCGGGCTTCGTCGCCGGCCACACCTACCGCTACGACATCACGCCGGCGAACCCCGGCTGGTACCAGGCCAAGGTCAGCGACACCACCGCGGGCACCTCCTTCGTCCTCGGCACCCTGCAGGTCGGTACGGGGCAGGCGATCCAGGCGACGGACATGGTCGACTGGGTCGAGTACTTCGACTGGAACAACAACGCCGCGACCTGCGCCGACGAGCCCTACTCCGCGGCCCGGTTCGCCCTCCCCAGCGGCGTCGACGCCACCACCGGACTGCCGGTCGCCTCCACCGTCTCCGGCACCTCGACCAGCAGCACCTGCGCCAACCAGGCGAACGTCACCCCGAACGCCGCCGGCAGCGTCCACCGCGACGCCATCGGCAACACCTCGTCCGGATCCATCACCGGCATCGGCGGCCAGTGCGTGGACATCACCGGCGGCAGCAGCACCGACGGCACGCGGCTGGAGCTGTGGGGCTGCGGCCAGTGGCAGGACAACCAGAACTGGGTCCTGGCCAACGACGGCACCGTCCACGCCCTGTTCAAGTGCATGACGGCCAGCGGCTCCGGGACCGCCAACGGCACCGCCGTCGTGCTCTCCACCTGCAACGGCTCGCCCGGCCAGCAGTGGACCCGGACCAACGGCACCCTGCTCAACCCGAACTCCCACCGCTGCCTCGACGCCACCAGCGCCAGCAGCACCCCCGGAACCAAGCTCGAACTCTGGGACTGCAACGGCGGCACCAACCAGCAGTGGCACACTCCGTCCTGACGGGACCCGACGGGCCGACTCCGGAGATCGAGGAGCCGGCCCGCCTCCCGCCGTCGGCACGGGTCCGTCAGTGCTGGCTGTTGCGGAAGCCGATCACGACGGCGCCCCACCAGCAGATCTGGGAGACGAGCGCGGTGGTGGCGCCCCAGGCCAGCAGACGCGGGGTGAGCGCGGCTGGTCCGTGCTGGGCCATGCGGCTGTTCAGGAGCCCGGCCTGGAGGCCGTTGACGGTGAGGACGAGGACCAGCGCGAGCTTGACGCAGGTGAGGGGGACGACAGATCGGGCTCCAGCATCACACCGCTGACGACGAGTCCTCCGAGCCCGGCCCAGATCGGCAGGTGCAGCCGGTTGGTGGCGCCGAGTGCCTCGCGCAGTGCGCATCGCCGTGTCATCCAGAGCAGGCCGTAGTAGTCGGCGACGAGGACGGCGCCGAAGCCGAGGACCAGCGAGGCCAGGTGGACGAAGAGGGCCGCCGTGTGCAGCGCCGGGTCGACGTCGAGGTGCGTCGAGATCCACGCGCACGCTGCCAGGCCGGCGCAGGCCGCCAGGGCCGCGGCGGCGACCGTCCACCACGTGTCGTGCAGGCGCACCGGTCGGGCAGACGCTCCACCGGACCCGCCGAAGACCGTCCCCTCGGGGAGTCCGCGTGTCCGCCCGTCGCCGTTCCACGCAGACCGTCGGCGCCGTGGCCGTCGAACACCAAGACCAGGCGCACCGAACTCACCACCGAGCAGCTCCAGGCGCCGGCCGCAGAGGCCGGGTCAGCCGGCGGGTCGGCTCTGCCGGCGTGCCACGTCTTGAGAGGAAGGAGCGACGATCCTGTCGCCACGCAGGAGTCCGCTGTCCTGTGGGGCCTCCGCGGGGTCATGGCCGGTAGTGACGATTCGGTTGTCCTCGTCAACGAAGACAACCTGGGGCTTCATGTCGCGGGCCTCCTCATCGGATAGCTGCGCATAGGAGATGATGATGACGAGATCTCCTGGGCTGATGAGTCGCGCAGCGGCACCGTTGATGCCGATGATCCCTGTGTCCCTCGGCCCTTCGATGACGTAGGTGGAGAGGCGGGACCCGTTGTTGATGTCGACGATGTCGACCTTCTCGCCGGGCAGTAGATCCGCAGCCTCCATGAGGTCGGAGCTGATGGTGAGCGAACCAACGTAGTGGAGGTCGGCCTGTGTGACTGTGGCTCGGTGGATCTTGGACTTCATCATGGTGCGATGCACGGCGGTTGATCCTCGTCGTTTAGATGTCGTCATAGTCCGGCGTGGACATGCCGGGGCTGTCGGATTGATCTTCCTGGACAGGAACCGCGGCAGCATCATTGCGGGCCCCACCCCAGCGTTTCTCGGTCTCCCTGTGAATGTGCCAGATGTCGTCCTCGGTAAGGAGGACGGAGACGACACCGGGAAAAGCTTCCTCGAAGTAAATATAGGGCTTCCGGTTGTCGATGCGCGGGGAGTGGTAGTCGAGTTGGTCCCGCATGCCGTGCTGGCGCGTGACCGGTGTCGCGGGGTGATAGGTGAGTATGTTCGGGCTGGCCAGATCGATCAGCTTGTCGTCGACGAGACGGCCCACTTCGTGGATGGTCTCGTCGATGCTGTCCCGCGTCTCACCGTCGAGGCCGAAAAGAACGGAAGTTCCCAGCTGCAGGTCCTGCGCCTTGACGAGGCCCGCAGCTTCCCTGACCTTTTCCCGCCAGGGCTTCCGTTCGTCCCGGCGGATATTCTTGTGAATGTTGTTCATGACCTGCGTCGACATGCTCTCGATGCCGATGTAGATGTAGCTGCATCCGGCATCCTTCATCTTTCGCAGGATTTTCGACGATTCTTCAGCCGAGTGCAGCGCGACGAGGGTGTCCACGGTCAGCTGAGCACCCCACTGGAGGTCGCGCAGCCGCTGGACATCGCCTTCCTCGCGAACGAACCTGCGGTAACGCGGTTCGAGTGAACCGCCCTCGTCCCGGCGGAGCCGGCTGAGCTCTTCGCAGAAGTTCTCGATGTCCCGATACCGACCGCTCCAGAAGACGGAGTCGTCGAAGAAGAGCGACTCGGCGCCATAGCTGACGTATTCACAGACCCGCTCCGCCGCCGCACCTATCGCATCGTCCTTGAACCGCTTGAGCCCAGTGCCGAGTTGCGACGACTCGGAGCAGAAATTACATCGGTACGGACAGGCGTTGGACACCATGAAGTGCGCGGTGCGCATCACCTCCCCCGTCCCGGGGCGAGTGAAGATGGGGAATCGGGATCGGATCGCGAATGCCTCGTACGGCGAGGGCAAGGACGCGAGGTCGAGCGTTCGGCCACGGAGCGGAACGGCGTCGAAGGTCTCCCCCGCCGCCAGGACGACGACCGACGTGCCGGGCACGGAACCCTCTTCGGCGAGCAGCCCCTGCAGGCACGGCAGAACCTGGTCACGGTCCACCCAACGCCGGTCGAGATCGGTGGCAAGGGCGAGGGCCCGCATGAGCAGGTCCACAGCGAAGTAGGCCTCGCCGCCGACGACGGCGTCGACCACTCCGGGAGCCTTGCCCTCCTGAATGACTGCCACCGTGCTGCTGGGTTCGAGCACGAGGGCCTGGCCGTCAGGGGTGCAGGTGGTGGTCTCGTCCACATGACGGCCTCCGAGTATGACGAAGGCGTCCGGGACCTCACGCTTGACCAGCCTCGCGATTTCGAGCGCGTAGCGGTGCGCGGGTGACACGGCGCTGATGAGCACGACCCTGGGCTGGACCTCGCGCAGTAACCGCAGCCATCTCGTGCGCGCCGCGTCGTCCCAGACCCGGGGGTCGAACACCGTCTGGTCGGTGTTGGGTGACGTGCCGTAGGCCCGGTATCCGTCGTCACTGGCGGAGAGCCGGTACTCCTTGGACGGGAACCGGGTCCACTCGGGCGCGAGGTCGCTGTAGTGCACGGCCTCCTCCAGCGGGCCGGCGTCCGCCACGGCACGGTGCACGGCAGCACTCAGCGCTGTATAGAGACACATCGGGTCGCCCGGATAGGTGATTTCACCCTCGGATTGGGTCATGACGGGCGCCAGTACCGACAGCACAGGGAAATAGCGGGTGTCCGTTCGCGCACTCGCCAGGTCGTCTAACAGCCGGCTCCTGCGTGTCAGACGCCGTTCCCGAAACGCGTCCAGATCGGACACTTCCCCCGGGCGATGCATCTGAATGTCGCCGCCCCCCGAATGTATCTTCTGAATAGCGTGCGTGGCCATCAGTCCCCCGTCCTTCTGCTTTCCCGAAAAACACGCATCCCAATCAGTCACAGATTGGGGCGTTCCCAAAGCCTGGCCGCATTTTTCTTGTGACGGTCCGGCAACTCCTCAATCGAGGGATCACCCGGTACGACCTCGAACTCACCCGTGATCTTACTCGACCCTACTAGGTCGTGTCTGCAAATTTCATGTCCACATCAGTCCTCAGTCATTCACATACGCGCGCCGGCCCGAGGGCTTCGACCGGGGTTTCCGCGAACGCGGAACGGCCGACCGAGCCAAACGGTTCCGGGCCCGCATCGAAGAACTCACCCGGCAGCTCGGCGAACTCGACGCACCCGAACCACCTCGCCTATCAGCAGATCCTCACCGCCCTGGCCGACACAGGCGGCCCGATGCGCGCCCGCGACCTCGCCAGGCCCTCGGCCTGCCGAATGCGCCGGCATGATCAGCAGGCATGTTCGTGGCTGTTGCGAAGACCGATGCGGTTTGTCGAGGTGCCCGTTGTCGCTCCGTGCCCGTTCCGGTGAGCGAGTCCCGTCTCCGGCCGCGCGGATCGCGCGGGCGAGCAACCCGGGCGGTGCGACGGCGGTGCGGGTGAGCGACCGGCGGGACGGGCCGTGGTGCGCGACCCGACCCGGCTGGAACTGGTCACCGAAGCCGTCCGTACCGTGCCGGAAAAGGTGGCCCGCACCACTCCGCACCTGCTGACCGACCTGGCCGGCGAGGGCTGGGAGCGCCGCTACGGCCGTCAGGTCCGTCTGGGCAAGAACCCCACGCTGCCCAAGACCAGGATCCTCGCCGCCGGCGCCGACGCCTGCCGACTCCTGGAACACCTCCACCGGCACGGACCGTGCGCTGCTCGACGACTGGCCGAGGCCCGACGCGGCCTGGCCGACAGCGGGTGCAGGCACGCCTTGTCCACCAGGCCCGTCCCGTTACGCTGCGCCACTCTGTCCGGGGTCGGAGTTCCCCGCCCCGGGCAGAGCGGCCGTGGCCTGAAGATACGCGGCCAGGCTCTGCAGGGTCGGATGGCTGTGCAGAGCCACCAACGTCAGCTCGGGCACCTGCGCCATACTGCGCATGGCCTTCATCGAGTCGCCGCCCAAAGCGAAGAAGTCGTCGTCACGCCGGATCGCATCGATACCCAGAACGTCCCGCCATGCCGCGGCGATCCACTTCTCCCACGGACTGCTGGGCTCGGCATCCACGGGCACGGTGCCGCCACGGCGCTCCTCGTGCGGTGAGGGGGCCGTGGGAAGCGACTTGCGGTCCAGCTTCCCGTTGGGGCTCAGCGGCATGGCCGGCAGCACGAGCACAGTGCCGGGAACCATGTGAGCCGGGAGGCTGGCCGCGAGGGTCCTGCGGATGTCCTCCGGATCCAGGACTTCGCCGTCGCACGGCACGGCATATCCGACCAGGACCGGGACGCCGACGGCATCGGTCTGTGCGGTCACCGCCGCTTCTTTGACCTGAGGATGGTCGCGGAGTACGGACTCGATCTCGGTCAGCTCCACCCGCAGCCCGTGAATCTTCACCTGAAGGTCGGTCCGGCCGATCAGTTCGATCAGTCCGTCGGCACCGAACCTCGCCAAGTCGCCGGTGCGATACAGCCGCTCGTCGGCCACTGGGCCGTACGTCCAGTCGATGAATCGCTCGGCGGTCAATGCGGGCTGGTCCAGGTAGCCGAGCGCGAGGCCGACGCCGGCGAGGTACAACTCGCCCGTGACACCCGGCGGAACGGGTTGAAGTGACTCGTCCAGGATGTACGTGCGCTGATTGGCCATCGGGCGCCCGTACGGAATGCTCCTCCAGGTGGGTTCGGTGGCCTCGACCTCGAATATCGTCGAATAGATCGAGGCCTCGGTGGCCCCACCCAGGGAGATGAACCTGGCATCGGGCGCGGCTCCGCGGGCGCGTCCGGGCAGCTTCAGCGGGATCCAGTCTCCGGCGATCATGATCAGCCGCAGTGCGTTGACCGGTGAGGGCCCGCCACCCCCGCCGCGCTCGACATGATCGAGCACCAGTTCCAGCAGCGCCGGGGCGGTGTTCCACACCGTGACGCCGTGGTCCGCCGCCAGTTCGGCCCAGTGCGCCGGATCCTTGGCCCGGCCGGGCGCAGGAAGGACGAGAGTGCCGCCTGCCGCCGTCATCCCGAGGAACTCGTAGACCGACATGTCGAAACTCGGGGATGACAGGCCGAGGACACTGTCGCCGATGCCCACAGCGAAGCGGGAGTTGAGATCCTCGATGTTGTTCATCACGCCCCGGTGGCGCAGCGCGATCGGCTTCGGCTTTCCGGTGGAACCGGAAGTATGGATGACGTAGCAGAGGTTGTCCGGCCCGGCCTGGGCCTTCGGATCGTGATCGGGCTGAGCGGACAGGGCGGCGGTCTCGCGGTCCAGTAACACCAGGAGTTCCTGCCGTACGGAGTCCTCCCCGGTCAGAGCGGCAGCGAGCTTGCTATGGCTGATCAGAGCCACGCAGGAAGCACCGGTGATCATGGTGGACACCCTGGCCCGCGGATAGCCGGGGTCGAGTGGCACATAGGCCCCGCCGGCCTTGAGTACCCCGAGCATCGAGATCAGCAGATCAGGCGAGTGCTCGAGGTAGAGGCCGACGCGGTCGTCGGGGCCGACGCCCAGGCCCCTCAGATGATGTGCCAGCCGGTTCGCCGCGACGTTGATCTCCTGGAACGTCAGCCGGGTCGCTCCCTGGATCACGGCGACGGCCTCGGGGGACCGCGCGGCCCGCTCCTCGAACGCCTCGTGCAGACAACCTTCCTCGCGGGGCAGCTGGACAGCGGTGTCGTTCCATTCCATGAGGATCCGGTGCACCTCGGGCCCAGCGAGAAGCACGAGATCCGCCACCGCCTGGTCCGGCCGGTTCGCGCCGTCCTCAAGCAGGTTCTGGAAGTGGGCAAGCAGCTGGTCGCCGGTCGCCGTTTCGAAGAGTCGCTCGTCGAAGTGGAGAGCGGCCGACCGGGACGCCGCCTCGGCCACAGGCAGCACGAGCTCGGCCTCGTACGGCCGATCGCCCTCGCCGGCCCGATCCGCACCGAAACGTACGCCGATGCGCGCGGGCTCCTTCCCGGGGGCCGCCACGGTACTGGCCGCACCGGTCAGTCCGCGGAGCGTGCTCTCCCCGGTGACGGAGAATCGGAGCAGCCAGTCCTCACCTCCTTCGCGGCGCACGTGGAACTCGACCTGGTTCTGGCCGGAGTACCGGTACAGCAGCGCGGCGAAGCCGGCGAGCAGCACACTCTCCGGGGCGGTCACACAGGACACCGCCACGTCCCTGACGGCGCTGGCGTAGAGACCGGGAATTTCTCGGCGTACCACCCCCGTGCAACGGGGTGCGTCGACGCCACGCGGCCGGTCCGCAGGGATTTGGGCGGCATGGGAGGACAATTCCTGTCTCCTGTCACAGATTCTCGACATCGCAGATGTAATTCGACTGTGAATATCGGATGGGCGCATGTGCGCACCGACTGCCGGGCCAGGAAGCTCCAAGCTTTGGGAGCGACCAGCCTCAGCGTCTGATCCGGGCCGAGGAAGGCGCTGTTGGCGACAGTATCTGCGGGTTGCGAACGCCGCAATGTGGCCGACGTCACACTTCGCGGTCGAAGGCTGTCGCATAACCTTGTGTGCTCCCCTCATAGGGCGACCATGACGTACTCGGGGAGGGAACTCCCTTGTGGCCCAACAGGACTGTGGGGATGCGACCGGAGGGCGGGGGGACTCGCAGGAGTTCTGCCGAGCGATCGGTTTCCTGCCGCAGGCTTTCCGTACCAACCTCCTCTCCGTCGTGCGGCACTGCACCGGCATTGGTCCGCACAGCGCTGTGCCATCGAACCAACACGGAACAGGACTATGAACGCCGACACTTCGTCAACTGCTCTCGACGCCCTCGAACTGAGCCGCCTGTCACAGCGGGACGGGGAGAAGTGGGCCACCGCGGGCGACGGCATGCTGGCCTCTTGGGTCGCGGACATGGACTTTCCGACCGCACCCGCGATACGCCAGGCCCTGCTGCGCCGCGCCGACGGCGATCTCGGCTACCCCCCATGGTTCGACGAGAGCCGCGGCGGCCCGCTCGGCGAGGTGTTCGCCGAGCGGACGCGGCACCGGTATGGCCATGGGCCTGATCCCACGCACGTCCGGCTGTTCACGGACATCAACCAGGCGATGCTCGCGACGCTCCAGGTCGCCACCGACCCCGGCGATGCGGTACTTCTGCACACCCCCGTGTGCCCGCCGTTCGTCGATGTCATCGAGAGGATCGGCCGCAGGGCGCTGACCGTTCCGATCCAGGAGGGCGAGGGCGGGTGGGAGTTCGATCCCGCGCTCATGGAGCGGACCGCGGCGGACGAGGGCTCGGGGCGCTGCCGTGTGCTCTTCCTCGTCAACCCCCACAACCCCACCGGCCGGGTGTTCCGCCGTGACGAGCTGGAGTCACTCGCGGAACTCGTGCTCAGGTTCAACCTGTTGGTGATCTCCGACGAGGTGCACGCGGATCTGACCCATGCCCCGAACCAGCACATTCCCTTCGCCTCGCTCAGCCCGGAAATCGCCGCCCGCACCGTCACCCTCACCTCGGGGAGCAAGGCATTCAACCTCGCCGGGATCCGCTGCGCGCTGGCACACATAGGACCGCAGGCCGTACGGGATGCCGTCGACGCCCGGCGCGGGCTGCTTTTCGGCCAAGTAGGAGTGCTCGCGGTCGAGGCACTGAAGGCCGCCTGGACCTCGGGCGATGCCTGGCTGGACGACGTGCTGGCCATCTTGGACCGGAACCGGCGGCTACTGGCCGAGCGGCTCCCGGAGGGGATCCGATGTCAGACTCCGGAGGCCACTTTCCTTGCCTGGCTCGACTGCCGGCAGCTGGGGATCGGTCCGGACCCCATGCCCTTCTTCCGCGACGAGGCCAAGGTGCTCCTCTTCTCCGGTCCGGCCTTCGGAGCCGGCGGCGATGGATTCGTACGGCTCAATTTCGGTACGTCCCCACAGGTCCTGGAAGAGACCCTGGACCGTATGAGCGCCGCGTTGCGACGGCGCGGACGTCATTGAGAACCGCGTCAGCCTCGATCGTTCATGAGGGTGCCGCAGGCCTTGTTCGGGCAGGACTTCGCGCTCACCTCAGCCGTTGTCATGAGCGCCACACCGATCGGCATCCTGGTGGCGGTCCGGGCGATCCACGGCATCGGCCTGCCTTGGACCCTTCTCGCCTAAGGTGCCGGTCACCTCGCCCTGGTCCTCGTCCCCCTGCGCAATCGCGAGCTGCACGACATGGACGTTCCGATCAGCACCAACAACCCCGCAGGCACGGACAAGGAGCTTTCCTGTGACTGACCACGCGACGGTGCGGGTCCAGCTGGCCTCCGCCCTGGAAATGCAGTTCTGGCTCGGTGAGCAGATCGCCCCGGCGAGCCGCGCCGGCTGGGTCCTCGCCCAGGTCCGCGTCGACGGCCCGCTCGATCTCCCCGCCCTCGACGCAGCGCTGTCGGCGGTGGCGCGCCGCCAGGAGGCGCTGCGCACCGCCTTCGTCTTCGAGCAGGAGCAGGTGGTCCGCAAGGTCCTCGCGGAGCCGGTCGCAGAGCCGCTACTGCGCCTCGGGTCCGGCACCGGCTTCGAGGAGGCGGCCGCCGCCCTGCTGAACGCTGACACCTTCGATCTCGCCGCGGGCCGCGTTCACCGGGCCGCAGTCGCCCCGGACGCACAGGGCGCCACCGTCTTCCTGGCGGTCCATCACATCGCCTTCGACGGCCTCTCCCAGGAGGTGTTCGCCGCCGATCTGGCGTGTGCCTACGCACGGGCCGTCGACGGCGTCGCGACCGGTCTGCCCGTGCTGGAACGAATGGAGGCCGCAGAACTCACGCCGGCGCAACACGCCGAACTCACCACACACTGGCGTGCCTTGCTGGCTGGGGCGGCCGACCTGCCCACCCCGGACGGCAGCCCGGCGCCGAACCAGCACGAGCTCGGTGTAGGTGGGTCGGCCGAGCTCCGAACCACCTGTCCGCCCAGCACCTGGCAGGCGGTGCGCGACCAGGCCAGGCGCAGCGCCTGCTCACCATTCGCGGTGCTGCTGGCCGCGTACGGCCGGGCTCTGGCCGAGATCACCGGCGGCTCCGACTTCTGCGTCGGCACACCGGTGGCCGCCCGCTCGGCCGGGCAGAAGGACGAACTCGGCTGCCTGATGGACATCCTGCCGGTGCGGATGCCCGAGCTGTCGGCACCCGGGGTGGTCGAGCGGGTCTGGGCTGCCGTGCGGCAGAGCATCATGGGCTCCGCGCTGCCCCGTTACGAAATCGTCCGGGCCGTACAGACCGTCCCCGGTGGTCGGATGCCCGTCTACCAGGTGCTGTTCGCCTTCGAGAACTGGCAGCGCGTCGAGCATTCGGCCGGTCCGGTAAGGATGCACACCGTTCCGGTGCCGCCGGTCGGCGCGGTCGCCGAGGTTCAGCTCCAGGTGTGCGAACTGCCCGACGGGACCCTGAAATGCGTCGTCCAGGCTCCGCTGACCGGTTCCTGGTCGCAACGGCTCCCTGATCTGCTGCGCGCCTTCGACAGCCAACTCGTCGAAATCGCCCCGCCGGCCACGACGTCAGCCGCGCCGCACTCTTCCTCCTCGGAAGCTCCCGCCTGACCACCACGTTGATGTGCTTGCCGTACGCCGGTGCGGGAGCCGGGGTCCACCGTCCCTGGCAGCTTCCAGGAGTCCGCCGTGCCGCGAGCCCCTCCCATCCAGGTACCCGGACGGGAGGGGCAGTTCAACAGGGGCAGGACTGTCCGCCGGCCTGGGCGCAGTCGGAAAGGCGGTGCGGCACCGCGTAAGCGAGCATCGACGCGCGGAAGGGTCATGCGTCGAGCGGGAACGGGGCTCCGTCGGCTCCATGGGCCAGCAGTTCGGCGAAGGCGGCCACTGTCGGGGCCTTGAACAGGCTCGGGACGGTCACTCCGATACCCAGCGCCTCACGGATCCGGGCCACCAGGCGGATCGCGTCGAAGGAGTTGCCGCCCAGAAGGAAGAAGTCGTCGTGGATCCCCATGTCGGGCGCGGCAAGCACGTCGGCGAACAAGGAGCAGAGCAGCACCTCGGTCGTGTCGCGCGGAGCGGCCGTTCTCCCGGTCGGTCGGCGCCGGGGCGCAGGGAGTGCCGCCCGGTCGAGCTTGCCGTTGGCCGTCAGCGGAAGCGCGTCGACGATCACGAAGTGGTCCGGAACCATCTGTGGCGGGAGCCGGAGCTCCGCTTCCCGCCGCACGTCATCGACGTACAGATCCGGAGACGACCAACCCGACCCACGGTACGCCGGTGCGCCACTCTCCCCGCCGCCGGAGGCCGGCTGCCCGCCGCGGACTGCGTAGAGGGTGACCAGACCGGTCTCCGAGAGCATCGCCAGCCCGTCGACGGTGACCCGGTACCCCCGCTCCTCCAGTTGGCCCCGGATCCAGTCGATCCGGCCCGGGGCGTTGTGCGCTTCGATCACCAGCTGGCGGACCAGGTTCCAGTGCTCCTCACGGAGCCCCAGAAGCACCTCGCGTTCGCTCTTCTCCGCATCGATCTTGAGCAGGTCGATCCGTTCCACACCGGTCTCGTCGATGACGTCCGACAGCGTGCGCAGCTCGCAGGTCACGTCGGTGTGTCGCAGCCGCTCTGTGAGCAGACTGTCGAGATCCGCCGCGCCGCTCTGCGGAAGGGCTTCCCGCATCGGCTGCTCGTTGCGGACGAAGGCCTCCAGGACACCGCGTTCCTCGGCGATGTCACCGAATCGCCCCGACATTATCGACAGTTGCGGATAGTAGGTGAACGACGCTGTACCCGCCGCTTCGGCGAGGCCACACGGGAACAGCCTGGCGTCGACTCCGTGCAGTCGGGTGTTGAGTTCGAGCATGCGGAACAGCTGCGGAATCGGCTCGAACGAATGGACCACGCTGCCGGGACGGGCGCGGGCCACCGCGAGCGCGAAGAACCCGATGTGCGCGCCCACGTCGAAGACGCAGGCCCCGGTGTCGGGCAGCGTGATCCCGTGCCGCAGATACTCGCCCTCCTCGAAGATCTCGCGGTACAGGAAGTCCGCCTCCGCCCGGTTGGACGCGACGACGGCCATGCCGTTCGGTAGGGTCTGCAGGTCCTTCCGGTCGAGGAGCCCGGCTTCTTCGAGGCGGCACAGGTTCCGCAGCGCGGCGGCCTCGACGGGGTCGGGTACCAGGTAGGCGGTCAGCCGCGTCTCGCCGGCCTCGTCGGGCCTCGCGGCCACCACCGCGTCGGCGACCGCGGCGTGCCGGGCCAACGTCGCTTCGATCTCGCCGAGTTCGATGCGCACGCCGCCCACCTTGACCTGGTGGTCGGTGCGGCCCAGGTAGTGCAGGATCCCGTCCGGGTCCCGCCGGGCGAGATCCCCGGTTCGGTACATCCGGCTGCCTTCAGGGCCGTGGGGATCGGGGACGAACCGCTCTGCTGTCAGCCCCGGCCGGTTGACGTACCCCCGGGCCAGCTGGACACCCGAGATGTAGAGCTCGCCGGCCACACCGGGCGCGGCCTGGTTCAACTGCTCGTCCAGAACGTACAGCCGGGTGTTCCGCACCGGGGCACCGATCGGCACCGGGCCGGGTGGGTCGCCGGGGCCGCAGCGCCAGTAGGACACATCCACCGCGGCCTCGGTGGGCCCGTAGAGGTTGTGCAGTTCGGCGTCCAGGAGGCGGAAGAACCGTGACCGCAGGTCGGCCGAGAGCGCCTCGCCGCTCGCGAACACCCGGCGCAGCGAATCGCATCGGGCCGTCGTCGGCTCTTCGAGGAAGTGACGCAGCATGGACGGGACGAAATGCACGGTCGTGATCCGCTCCGCCCGGATCAGCTCGGCGATCCGGGTGGGATCCCGGTGCTCGTCCGGCCCGGCCAGGACGAGGCGCGCACCGACGCACAGCGGCCAGAAGAACTCCCACACGGAGACGTCGAATCCGGAGGGGGTCTTCTGCAGGACGCGGTCGTCGTGGCCCAGCGGATACTCCGCCTGCATCCAGCGCAGGCGGTTGACGATGGCCTCGTGGGACACGGCCACCCCCTTGGGCCGGCCGGTGGATCCCGAGGTGAAGATGACGTAGGCGGTGCTCGACGGGTGCAGCGAGGGCCACCCGGTCTCGTCTGTCTCGGACGCGCCCTCCTCCGACATCCGCCGGACGTCCTCGCTGTCGAGCATCAGCACGGGCCGTGCGTCCTCGGTCATCTCCCGTACACGCTCGGCGGGCAGCAGCGGATCGACCGGAAGGTACGCGGCCCCGGCCCTGTGCACCGCGTAGAGGGCGACCAGCAGTTCCACGGATCGCGGCACCGCGACCGCCACGATCGTTTCGGGCCCCGCCCCCTTGGCCATGAGCAACCGCGCCAGTCGGCCGACCCTGGCGTCCAGCTCGGCGTACGTGAGAGATGCGTCGACGCCGACGAGCGCGACGGCGTCAGGGGTACGGGCCACCTGGGCCGCGAACAGATCGGGCAGAGTCTCTGCCGCCATGTCGTGAGCCGCGGAGTCGCTCATGACGTCACTTCCCATCGTTGTCGAACTGACCGCCGGACCGAGACACGCTACGGAAGGGGCGTTGCGGACGCATGGAAGGCCGCCCGGCGCAGTGCCTCGATGTGCGCGGCCAGCGTCTCGACGGTCGGCGTGTCGACCAGGGCGCGCACCGGGATGTCCAGCTCGAGCTCGGCCCGCAGTCGGCTGACGACCGCCAGCAGGGAGAACGAGTCCCCGCCGGCCTCGAAGAAGTTGGCCCGCACGTCCACCTCGGCGAACCCGAGCACCTCCGCCCAGGCCGCCGCGACGGTGCGCTCCGTCTCCGTGCTCGGCGGCGTCACGGCCGTCGGAAGCACAGGAATCGGCTCGGGTCGGGGCAGCCGCTGGCGGTCCACCTTGCCGGTCGGGGAGAGCGGCATGGCCTCGAGCCACATGAACACGGCCGGCTGCATGACGATGGGCAGCTTCGGGGCGAGGTGGGTACGGAGCGCGGCCTCGTCGAGCCCGCTGCCCGGTGTCCTGACCACGTGGGCGACCAGCCGCTGGTCGGGCTCCAGGACCACCACGGCGTTCGCCACCTCCGGGTGACCGCGCAGCACCGATTCGATCTCCTCCAGCTCGACCCGCACGCCGCGGATCTTGACCTGATTGTCGACCCGGCCCAGGAACTCCATCTCCCCGTTGGGCAGGCGGCGCACCAGGTCACCCGTGCGATAGAGGCGTCGGTCGGGCCGGGCCGGGTCCGGGGCGAACCGGTCGGCGGTCAGGGCGGGCTGGTTGCGGTAGCCGCGAGCGACGCCGTCACCACCGATCCAGAGCTCGCCGGGCACGCCGATGGGCTGCAGGTTCCCCCAGCGGTCGACCACCGCGCAGGAGGCGTTGGCGATCAACTCACCCAGCGGCATGGAGCTGCGCTCCAGCGGCTCGTCGCCCATCCGGCCGACCAGGGCCGCGCCCGCGGTCTCCGTCGGCCCGTACTCGTTCCAGATCTCGCACCCGGCGGAGACGACCGCACGGGTCCGCGCCACCAGGTCGGCGTCCAGGTTCTCGCCACCCATGGACACGTGCCGCAACGTCGGCATGTCGAGGCCGGCGTCGGTGATGCCGCGCATCTGGGTCGGCGTCAGGTACAGCATGTGGATCGACTGCTCGTTGATGAACCGGGCGGTGGCCCGGCCGTCGGCCTTGACCTCACGGGGCAGCATGACCAGGCAGGCGCCTGCGGTCAGTGCGTGGAACATCTGCTCGACAGACCAGTCGAAGTGGTAGGAGAGGTTGTGCACCACCCGGGTGCCGGGCCCGATCGGACGGATGTCCTGGGCCCACTGGATCCACGGGGTGATCGCGGTGTGCGGCAGGCCGACGCCCTTGGGCCGGCCGGTGGTCCCGGACGTGTACATCAGGTACACCAGCTGCGAGGGATGCAGCGCGGACCCCGGGGCGCCGCCCCGCGCGCCGTCCCGCGCGGTGCTCACCACGTCCACGCTCTCCAGGACGGCCGTCGGCAGCTGGTCCCGCAGTTCCGGGGTGGTGACCAGGATCTTCATCCCGCTGTCCGCGACGACGTACGACATCCGGTCGACGGGGGCGAGCGGATCGATCGGCACGTAGGCGGCACCGGACTTCAGGATGCCGAGGATGCCGACGATGAGGTCCACCGACGGGTCCGCGCACAGGCCGACCAGATCGTCGGTGCCGATGCCGCGCGCCGTCAACTCGTCGGCCAACCGGGATGCCCTGCTGTCGAGTTCGCGGTAGCTGACCCGCTCGTCGCCACTCTCCACCGCGTCCGCGTCCGGGGTCCTGAGCGCCTGCGCCTCGAACAGCCGGTGCAGGAAGAGGTCCGTGGGGTAGGGACCGCAGCCGGCGGTGGACCACTCCTCAAGCTGACGACGCTCCTCCTCGGGAAGGATGGTGAGCTCGGAGAGGCGCTTGGCGGGGGCGGCCACCGCGTCGGCCGCGAGCACGGCCAAGTGGTCGAGGATGCGCCAGGCCTTGTCCTCGAGGAAGAGGTCGGTGTTGTAGTCGATCGCGAGGCGGTACGTGAATTCGGTCTCGACGACCCGGAACACCAGGTCGAACTTGACCGCCTTCAGGTTCAGGCCCAACTCGACGTCGTTGACGGTGATCCCGGCCAGCTCCGGCGCCGGGACCGCGTGCTGGTACGCCAGCATGACCCGGAACGGCCCCTGCCGTGAGGAACGGTCGGTCGAGACCGCGTTGACCACCCGCTCATAGGGGACGTCCTGGTGGGCGAAGTCCTCCAGGATCCTGCCCCGGACCCGGCCGAGCAGCTCGGCCAGCGTCGGGTCGCCGGACAGGTCGCTGCGCAGGGCGAGGGTGTTGAGGAAGCACCCGAGCATGGACTCGAGCTCCGGCAGATCACGGTTGGCGCTGGGGATGCCGACCACGATGTCCGTCTGGCCGCTGTACCGGCTGAGCAGCACGTTGAGCAGCGTGAACATGGTCATGAACGGAGTGGCGTTGTGCTCCCTGGACAGCTCGCGGATCCTACGCGACACCGCTCGGGGCAGCTCGATGTCCACCGACGCCCCCTGGCTCGTGCCGGTCTCCCGGGGCGGCAGATCGGTCGGAAGGTCCAGCACGGGGAGCGGGCCGCGCAGTCGGTCCTTCCAGTAGTCCAGTTGGCGTTCGAGCGTGGCCCCGGTGACCGTGCGCCGCTGCCAGGCGGCGTAGTCGGCGTACTGCACCGGCGGCTTCACGGCCGCAGGGATCCCGCCGTCGGCGGCGGCGGCGTAAAGCTCCAGCAGCTCGGCCATGGCGAGTTCGAAGGAGTACACGTCGGTGATGATGTGGTGCAGGTTGATGAGCAGGACGTGCCAGTCCTCGTCCAGCCGGTACAGCTCGACCCGGAGCAGCGGCCCCTGCTCCACGTCGAACGGCCGCTGGGCGGAGTCGAGGAGCAGACCGGCCAGAACCTGCTCCTGCTTCTCCTCCGGCTCGTCCCGGAGGTCGACCACGGTCAGCGGCAGTTCGGCCTTGGCCTGGATCACCTGCTCGGGGAATCCGTCGACCGCCTTGATGGTGGTGCGGAACACCTCGTGCCGGTCGACCAGCGCCTGGACGGCCTGCCCCAGGGCCGTGATGTCGAGCGGGCCCACGAGCTCGTTCGCCATCGGGATGTTGTAGCGGGAGCTCGCACCCTGGATGTGCTCGTCGACCCACAGCCGCTGCTGGGTGAACGAGGTGGGCGCGTGGAAGACCTCGCCCGAGCGCCCCTCGAACGGCTCGATGGTCTGTTCCGCCCCGGGCTCCGTCTCCCGCATCGCCTCGATGGCCGCGGTCAGCTCGACGAGGGTCTGTGCATCGAAGAGCACGCTGAGCGGAATCCGGATGCCCAGCTCCTCGCGCAGCCGGCTGATCGCTCTGGCACCTTTCAGTGAATTTCCGCCCAGCGCGAAGAAATTGGCGTCAGGACCGGATATCTCGGTGTGCAGGACAGCCGTCCACACATCCGAGACGACGTCCATCACGGACCGCTGCGACATGTCGTTCCACCTAAATCCGTCGATCGAGAGGATGGTTGTTTCGAAGGGCTTCGGGTCAGTGACCGTTCTGCCGGGGCACGGCAGCGAGCCGCCCGGCGATCTCGGCGAGCACGGCCGGACGGGCAGAGTGCAGGAAGAAGTGGCCGCCGGGAAAGACCCGCAGGTCGAAGCCGCCGGCTGTGAGCTCGCCCCAGCGCGGCATCGCCGCATTGCCCGCGGGATCGTCCTCGGTCCCACCGAACGCCGTGACCGGGCAGGTCAGCAGCGGCCCGCCGGTGAACCGGTAGGTCTCGACCACCGCGAGGTCGGCCCGGATCACCGGGAGCATCAGGCGCATCAGTTCCGGGTCCGCCAGAACCGCTTCCGGTGTCGCGGACCAGGAGCGCAGTCTCCCGATCAGCTCCTTCTCCGGACCGGCGTGGTACGCGGTCTCCTCCCGGGCTTGGGGCGGTACGCACCCCGAGACGAACAGCCGGGTGGGTGAGCCGATCTCCATCCGCTGCAGGGTGCGGGTGAGGCTCCAGGCCACCAAGGCGCCCATGCTATGCCCGAAGAATGCGAACGGACGGTCCAGGTGCGGGATGACCGAGGGCACCAGGACGTTGAGCACCGCGCCCATCCGGTCGAACAGCGGATCGCCCAACTGGTCTTCTCTGCCCGGAAGTTGTACCGACCACGGCTCGATGTCGGCGGGCAGGGCGGCGGCCCAGTCGCGGAACACCGAGGCACCGCCGCCGGCGTACGGGAAGCAGAACAGCCGCGTGGCCGCCTGTGGTCGCTCGGCGAGCGGCCTGACCGTCACCCTCATCGGCCGGTCCCACCCGCCATCTCCCGGCGCAGGCTCAGCGGACGCATGTCCGTCCACACCTCGTCGACGTGCGCGAGACAGGCCTCCTTCGAGCCCCGCTCGCCCGTCTCCCGCCAGCCGGCGGGCAGCTCGCGGCCCTGCGGCCAGATGGAGTACTGCTCCTCGGAGTTGATCACCACGACATAGCCGTCGTCGTCACGCTGTCCGTCCATGGGCCCTTCCTTTCGGTGAGATGGCGGAATACCGGCTCAGGCGTTCGGCGTCCCGGGCCGGGAGGCTCGCAGGGCCCCCAGCCGACGACGGCCGGCGGGTACGGTCCGCGCCGCCCGCCGGGCCCGCGCCAGCGGCTCCGCCAGGGCGGCCAGCGAGACCGTCACGTCCTCGACGACCGTCCGCAGGACAGCCAGAAAGGCCGACCGGACCTCCTCGGCCTCGGACTTCGCCAGCCGTCGGGAGTTGTAGTTGAGCCGCAGACTGAGCCGGTCGCCGTCCGGCTTACCGAACAGGCAGAGGTCGAGCTGCGAGGTCTGCCGGGCCGGGGGCAGGAAGTCCGCGAACTGGAAGGAGGTCGAGAAGACCGGGTTCCGGCCGGGTCGGGATTCCACATCGAGCTTCTCGAGCAGCAGGGCGAACGGATAACGGCTGTGCGCATAGGCGCCGATGCTCACGGCCCTGGTCCGGCGCACGACCTCTTCGAAGGGGTCCGCACCCGACATCCGCACCCGGACGGAGAGCGGGTTGACGAAACTGCCGAACATGCCGTCCAACTCCTTGGTGTCCCGGCCGGAGAACGGGACGCAGACCACGATGTCGTCGTCGGCGCTGATGTCTCGCAACGCGACCGCGTAGACGCTGAGCAACAGGATGTGCGGCGTGACGCTCAGCTTCTTGACCAGTGCCGCCAGCCCTGCGGCCGTGTCGGCCTCGACGTCGAACTCCAGCGTCTCGTTCACCACCTCATCGGCGGGCGCATCGTAGTCCCCGATGCGCAGCCGTGGCAGCGGGGCGGCCAGCTGGTCGAGCCAGTACACCTCCATGGCCTTGCTCCGGTCGCTCGCCAGCCACTCCCGCCGACCCCGTACGAAGGCGTCGTAGGTCGTCGGGAGCGGGGGCAGCTCCGGCTCTCCATCCGCGGCGAAAGCTCTGTAGCAGAGCAGCAGTTCGCGGATGAAGATGCCCATGCTGGTGCCGTCCGTGATGATGTGGTGCACGTTCACGTAGAGGCAGTGGTGGTCGGCAGCCAGCTTGAACACCTTGAGCCGCACCGGCGGGGTGGCGAGTTCGTCGAAGGGGGTCGCGTTCTCGGCCCGGACGCGCCGATCCAGTTCGGCCGTCGGATCGGCCGCGCCGGTCAGGTCGACGAGCGGCACGTCCAGGTCGAATTCAGGCAGGACACGCTGGCGCGGACCCTCCGGAGTGTCCCGGAAGGACAGCCGCAGGGCCTGGTGCCGGTCCATCAGGAAGGCTGCGGCACGGCGCACGGCGACGATGTCCACCGCCTCGTACAAGTGCTGCCAGTACGGAAGGTTGGATTCCGCCCGACCCTCGTCCAGCTGATGCTGGAGCCACAACCCCCTTTGACCGTTCCACAGTTCGAACCAGGCCCTGTCACCCTCGAAATCGTAGGGGTCTGCCACTTGGCCAGCCAATCTTCAAATCAATGGTTTACAGAATGCCCGGACCGACGTGACCGATTCAGAGAGGCTTTCCACTGATTCCGAGCATTTCAACAGGCGTGGGTAGCACCCGACAGGAGAATTAATTCACACGCCGCGACCCACATAGTCTCTTTCGATTCCCTTCACCCTGTCAAGATTCCCATTTACCGGATTTCATTCTCATCCCCGGTGGCCAGCAGGTTGGTGAGCAGGACCTTCACAGCGGGCGCGCGGAACAGCTCCTCCGCCGTCACATCGACCCGGTGCACCGCCCCGGAGCCCGGCCAGTCGAGCGCCTCGCTCAGCAGGACGTGGGTGGGAGCCGGCGGGACCTCCGGGGGCACCGCCGCGGTCAGAGTGAAGCTGAGCCAGGCCCGCTGCCCCTCGGTCAGTTCGACCAGGATCTCCTCGTCGAGCCCGGGCGAGCAGCCGACGATCACCGAGAGCAGGAAGGAGCCGGCCAGGGTGAGCGCGTCTCCGGACGGCAGGCCGGTGATCGTGGGCACCTCGGCGGACTCGTCCATGGCCAGGGCGAGGTCGTCCAGCAGTTCCTGAGGAGCCTTGGGGTCGACCGGTGCCGGGTCGAGCACGATGAGCGGGACGTCCGGCCCGGGCAGCGCCTCCACCAGCGCCGAGGCCAGGCCGACGGCCGAACAGTAGGCCAGCACCGCGACCGGGGGCGGCCCGGCGGCGGTGATCCGCTCGGCCCAGTGGGCGGCCTGCTCAGCCGTCCCGACGACTCCGTCGGCGAGGCCGGGGTAGTGCAACGGGTCGATCCTGAGGGTCCGCTCCTGCCAACCGTCGGGCAGGATGCCGCCGAAGGTCCTCCGGGGCACCTCGTTCCCGAACTCCAGTATCACGAGGGGCCGTTGATCCTGCATCACTCTGCACTCCTGACGGCTTCGTCGACCGCGGCGGAGAAGTCCGCGAGGACCGGATGATTGAAGATCACCTGCAGCCCGATCTTGATGCCGAACTGCTCACGCGTCCGGGACACCGCCCGGGCGGCGATCAGCGAGTGCCCACCGATCTCGAAGAAGCTGTCCCCGGAGCGGGGGACGTTCCCGGTCAGCTCAGACCAGATCTCGGCGATCCGCGCCTCGGTGGCGCCGAGGGGGGAGGGCTCGGCCGCGGCTGCGGCCGGAGTGTCCGGCAGGGCCTTCCGGTCGATCTTGCCGTTGGGTGTCAGCGGCATCGCGACGAGCCGGTGCAGCCCGGCGGGGAGCATGTACGCGGGCAGCCGACCGGTCAGTGCGGCGCGGATGTCGCCCGGCTCGGCCTCGCCGCAGTAGAAGGCGCGCAGCGATCCGCCGTCCTGGTCCGGCACGTGGACGACGGCCGTCTGGTCCACTCCGGGAACAGCCAGGATCTCCTGCTCGACCTCGGCCGGCTCCACCCGGTGACCGCGGATGCTGACCTGGGCGTCCCGTCGCTCGACGAACTCCAGCTCGCCCTCGGCCGTCCAGCGGCAGAGATCGCCGGAGGAGTACCAGCGGTTCTCGTCCTGGTCGGCGACGAACTTGCGGCCGGTGAGCTCCGGGTCGCCCCGGTAGCCGAAGGCCAGGACATCGCCTCCGATCAGCAGTTCCCCGGGCACTCCGGGCTCGGCGACCTCGACCCCGTCGGCATCCACCAGTCGGACCTTCGCGCCGGCGATGGGGCGTCCGATCACCGGCGCGCCCTCGGTGGGGCAGCGGCGCAGGTCCGCGCTGGCGGTGGTCACCACGGTGGCCTCGGTCGGCCCGTAGTGGTTGAAGACCGCGGCGGGGAAGCCGGCCGGCGGGCTCACCCGGAGACGGTCCCCGCCGGTCAGCAGGACGGCCAGGCCGACGGGCGGGGCCGGGAGGGCGAACAGTTGCTCGGCGAGCGGGGTGCTCAGGAAGCAGTGCGTGATGGCGCTCCGCTCGATGAACTCGGCGATCACCGCGCTGTCGACGATCAGCCGCTCGGCCGGCAGCACCAGCGTCGCCCCGCTCGCGAGAGCCGCCCAGACCTCCCAGACCGTGGCGTCGAACCCCAGCCCGGCGAAGGCTCCGACCCGCACCCCGGGCCGGGTGCCGTAGGTCTCCCGGTGCCAGGACACCAGGTTCGCCAGGCCCGCGTGGCCGACCTCGACGCCCTTGGGCGTACCGGTCGAACCGGAGGTGTAGATGACGTAGGCCAGCGGGGCCGGCTCCACCGACGCCGGGGCCGCCCCGGTGCCGTCGAGTACCGGAACGCCCGCGGGCACCCGTCCGGCGAGCCCCTCCTGCGCGAGCACGGCCACCGGCCGGGCGTCGTGCAGGATCGCCTCCACCCGGCCGTCCGGCAGTGCCGGGTCGAGCGGCAGGTACGCGGCACCCGCGAGCCAGCTTCCGAGCTGCGCCACGATGCCGTCGATGCCGCGCTCGAAGAGCAGACCGACGAGGCAACCGCTCCGGTGGTCCTCGGCCTGCCGTATGCGTCCGGCCACCGCGGCCGCCGCGTCCCAGAACTGACGGTAGGTGAGCTTCTGCTCGCCGCACTCGACCGCGACCACGTCCGGATGCGCGTCGACGATCGCGCCGAGCATCCGGACCACCGTCCGTTCGTTCACGATGCCCTGCATCAAAGACCTCTCCTATCCCCGGCAAGCAGTTTCTGGTCCGCCCGGGCGACGCGCTCCACCACGTCCCTGTCGCCCCGGTGATCCTGGTGGGTGAGGACCTGGCGGACGTGGTGCTGCGACACCCGCTCCCCACCGATGAGGCTGTCCGCCGACTCCGGGGAGCCGCTCGTCACTCGTGTCATCCCGACTCTCCTTTCAGCGATGTGCGGTCGGCCGTCAGGAGGCCGTGCCGCGCACGGCCAGGCGTTCCAGGAGGGTGATGCCGAAGTGCTGCCTCGTCACCGGCGGCCCGTCGAGGGCGAGATCCGCCCACCTGCCGGCGAGGCGCTCCAGCACGATCTCGGACTCCAACCGCGCCAGCCCCGCCCCGAGGCAGTAGTGCGCGCCGAAGCCGAAGGTGAGGTGCCGCCTGATCTCGCGGTCGTAGTCCAGAAGGTCGGGGTCGGCGAAGACGGCCGGGTCGCGGTTGGCCACGCCGAGCATCAGCAGGACGAGATCCCCCTCCGCGATCAGGTGACCGGCCGCCTCCACCGGCGCGGTGGCCACCCGGGCCACCTGCTGGACGGAGGTGTCGAAACGGAGCAGCTCGTCGACGGCCGAGCCCGGTTCACGGCTCCGCAGTCCAGCCCAGGCATCGGCGTGCAGCGCGGCCCGAACGGCCTTGCCGATGAAGGTCGAGGTGGTCTCGTACCCGGCGTAGATCAGCAGGCTCGCGGTGGCCCAGATGTCGGCGGCCTCGATGACGCCCCTCTGGTGGGCGTCGCGCAGGAGCCAGAGCCCGGTGCCCTCGCGGACCTCCGAGCGCAGGGCCTCGTCCACCACGTCCGCGATTTCCCGCAGGGCCCGATGCCCCCTGGTCCTGACCTCCGGCAGGTAGTCCGCCATCAGCAGCGCCGCGATGTCGGGCGCCCAGTCGTGCAGCCGGGGCGCGACCTCCCCGGGCAGACCCAGGATCCGGCAGATGACCCGGCTGGAGAGCGGGACGGCGAGTTCCGTCATCACCTCCAGCCCGTCCGTCCGCCCCGCCAGGAGCTCGTCGACCAGCTCTTCGACGACGGGACGCATCGCGGCGAGCCGGTCGGCCGCGAAGAGCGGTGCGACGAGCCGGCGGGCCGCCGCGTGCTCGGGGTCGTCGTTGAACATGAACCACCTGCGCACGACCTCTGCGGCGCGCCCCTCGCCCTCTCCCTCCCGGTGCAGGGTGGTGGTGCCCCGCTGCGGCCAAGCGGCCGACAGAGCGGGGTGCCGCAGCAGAGCTGTCGTCTCACGGAACCCGGAGACGATCCACACCTCCAGGTCCTCGTCCCAGCGGACCGGCTCCTCCTCCCGCAGCGGGAGGTAGTCCGCGCAGGGGTCGGCCGCCGGACGGTCGTCGTCGCGGTAGGGGCAGCCCGCGGCCTGTCTCACGGTCACTTGGCACTCTCCGGGTTCTGGTCGACCCGGCGCAGCGGGGCGTACTCGATCTCGTCCGGCGCGGACGGCTCCGGGTCGCGGATGACCGTCACCCGGTCAAAGGTCTCCGGTGCGACGGCCGGACTCACCACGGCTCCCCCTTCGTGCAGACCGCCTCGACGGCGGCCACGAGCTCACGCTCGGCGGAGTGCAGGAAGAAGTGGTCGCCGTGGATCTTCTCCACTCGGAAGGGACCATCCGTGTAGTCCGCCCACACCTCGACCGAAGCCAGGTCCGCCTCGTCGTCCGTGTCCCCGTAGAACGCCACCACCGGGCAGCCGACCGTACCTGGGGTACCGGTGCCGTACTCACCGAGGATCCGGTAGTCGGCGCGGATGACGGGAAGGTAGATCTCCATCAGCTCCTCGTTCTCCAGCAGCTCCTTCGGAGTCCCGCCCACCGCCGCCAGCCGCTCGATGAGTTCGGCGTCGGAGAGTCGGTGGTTGTCCGCGTCGACGGCCGGCAGCCGGGGTGCGCGGCTGGCCGAGACCAGCAGCGCCGACGGCTCCGGAGCACCCTTGGAGCGGAGCGACTTGGTCAGCTCGAAGGCGATCACAGCACCGAAGCTGTGGCCGAACAGCACGTATGGCGAGGCCGGGTCGAGCTGCTGGTACAGGTCCGCGAGCAGGGCTGCCAGCTCGTCGACCGGCTCCTCCACGCAGCGTGAGCCCCGGCCGGGGAGCTCCAGCGGCACGACGGTGACGCAGTCCGGCAGGTGCCGCTGCCACGAGTCGTAGACGCGTGCCGAGCACCCGGCGTAAGGAATGCAGTAGAGGTTCAATTGGGCATCTCCGTACGGAGGATGTGGTCGGTCAGCGAGGCGACGGTCGGGTACCGGAAGATGTCCTTGATCGGCACCCGGACGCCGAGGCCGTCGGTGAGCCGCTTCTGGAGCACCGTCAGGAGGACCGAATTCCCGCCGGCGTCGAAGAAGTTGGTGTCCTCGTCGACGGAGTCCGCGGCGAGCGTCTGCCCCCACGCCTCGGCCACGAGTGCCCGGACGTCCCCCGAGGGCGCTGCGGCGGGCGATTCGGCGGCCTGCACCACCCGGTCGCCGACGGCCAGGCCGGCCGCCAATCCGATCCGGTCCACCTTTCCTGTGGTGGTGCGGGGCAGCACGGACAGGGCAGTGATCCTGGCGGGGTGGTGGCTCGGCGGCAGCCGGTCCTTCAACCAGCCCTGGAGGTCCGCCTCGGCGCGCTGTACCACGAAGGCCACCAGCGCCGCGGCGTCGGGCCGGTCGGCGTCCTGGACCAGCACGACGGCCTGCGAGACCTCCGGGTGCTCCTCCAGGACGGCCTCCACCTCGCCCAGCTCGATCCGGTGTCCGCGCAGCTTGACCTGGCTGTCCAGGCGGCCGAGGAACACCAGTGCGCCGCCCGGCCCCCGTCGGACCCGGTCCCCGGTGCGGTAGAAGCGGCGGCGGCCGTCAGGGGTGTCGCGGTGCAGAAAGCGCTCAGCCGTCAGTTCCTCCAGGTTGAGGTAGCCGTGCGCCAGCCCCTCCCCGTAGAGCAGGAGTTCACCGCTCTCGTCGGCGAGGAGGCCCACCCCGGCCACCGGCTCGCCGAGCGAGATCCGCTCGGCGGAGTCCACCCGCGCCGCCGTGGCCCAGAGGACCCCCTCGGTCGGGCCGTACACGTTCCAGAGTTCACCGCACCGCGGCAGCAGCTCCCGGGCGAGGCTCGGGGTGAGCGCCTCTCCGCCGGTCCACAGCCGGCTACCGGGCGCGCCCTTCCAGGCGGAGGCCGTCAGCATCCGCCAGAAGCTGGGGGTGGCCTGGACGACGTCCGGCGCGGCCTCCGCCACCAGCTCCGCGAAGGCCAGCGGATCCGCCCTGATCTCCTCCGGGACCACCGTGAAGGAGGCCCCCACGGTCAGCGGAAGGACCAGCTCCACCAGCGAGATGTCGAAGGACAGCGCGGCCATCGCCAGCACGCTCTCGCCGGCCGCCAGTCCCGGCCGCTCAGCCAGGGCGGCGAGGCGGTCGATCAGGGCCTCGTGGCCCACCATCACACCCTTGGGCTGCCCGGTCGAGCCGGAGGTGTACAGGATGTAGGCGATCTCACCCAGGTCCGGTTCCCTCGGCGGCGAGGGAAGTCCGTTCCCCTCCAGGACGAACTCGCCCTCGGCCAGCTCGCGCAGCAGCAGGGCAGGGCGGGCGTCGTCGAGGACCCGGGCCCGCCTGGCCGGCGGGCTCTGCCGGTCGAGCGGCAGCACGGCGCAGCCCGCGGCATTCGCGGCGAGGATGCCGACGGCCCCACTGAACCGGCTGGCCGCGTCGAGCGCCACGACGGAGCCCGGCCGGACCTTCGCCGCTATCCGCTCGCCGAGGTCTCCGGCCAGCGCGGCGACGTCACGGTAGGTGTAGGTGCGTGCCGTCCGCGCGGCCACGGCCTCGGGCGTCCGCTCCACCTGAGCCTGGACGACATTCCACACTGTCTCCACGCGAGCCCCCTAGGTTCGAAGAGAAGTACTGGTCAGTGGCCGACGACCGGGAGCGCCCGGGACACGCTCCGGAGCACGGCCTCCCGCTCGTCGTTGAGGAAGAGGTGGCCGCCGGGGAAGACCTCCACCTCGGTCCGGCCGGTGGTCAGCTCGGCCCAGCCCTCGAGGTGCTCCTCGGCGACCCTGGGGTCCGCGTCACCACCGAAGACGGAGACGGGGCAGGTGAGCGACTCGCCCGGCCGGTAGACGTAGCCGGCGAACAGCGAGAGGTCGGCCCGGAAGGTCGGCAGGATGAAGGTGGCGAAGTCCGGGTTCTGCAGCAACGTCTCCGGCGTGCCGTCGAGACGGCGGAGCTCGTTGATCAGCTCCTCGTCGGAGAGGTCGAGTTCGCTCGGCTTCCTGGACTCGTGGGCCGGAAGCGCCCGGCAGCCGGACACCATGATCCGGACCGGCTCCAGTCCCTGCTCACGCTGCAGCCTGCGGGCGAGCTCCCAGCTGACGATGGCGCCCATGCTGTGCCCGAAGAAGGCGAACGGCCGGTCCAGGTAGGGGAGCAGGGCGGGGAGAAGGACGTCCAGCAGCTCTTCCATGTCCTCGATCGCCCGGTCGAAGAACCGGTCCTCCCGACCCGGCAGCTGCACGGCGAATGCCTCCACTCCTTCCGGGAGTCCGGCGCCCCACCCCCGGAAGACCGAGGCGCCTGCCCCGGCGTACGGGAAACAGAAGAGCCGGAGGGCGCCGGGCTCGGTCCGGCCGGGAATCGGCCGGACCCAGCTCTGGGCCGTCTGCGGTGGTGCCGAGTGCATGGGGTTCCGCTCCTACTGGTCGAGAGGGGCCGAGAGGGCTGGGACGCGCTCAGGCGCCGTGCCAGGACTTCCACAGCGCGGCGTACCCGCCGCCGGCCGCCAACAGCTCTTCGTGACTTCCCAGTTCGGTCACCCGGCCGCCGTCCATGACCGCGACCCGGTCCGCGTCGTGGGCGGTGTGCAGGCGGTGGGCGATGGCGATCACGGTGCGTTCCTTGAGCACGGCCGCCAGCGAGCGCTCGGTGTGCCGGGCCGTGGTCGGGTCGAGCAGGGAGGTGGCCTCGTCCAGGATCAGCGTGTGTGGATCGGCCAGGACCACCCGGGCCAGGGCGAGTTGCTGGGCCTGTTGGGCGTCCAGACGGAGCCCACCGGCACCGAGTTCGGTGTCCAGCCCGCCCGACAGCTCGTCCACCCAGTCGATGTCGACGGCGGCCAGCACCGCGTGCAGGTCCTGGTCGGTCGCGGCGGGCGCGGCGATCAGGAGGTTGTCCCGGACGGTGCCGAGGAAGACGTGATGCTCCTGGGAGACCAGGACGACGTGTCGGCGCAACTGGGCCGGGTCGAGCTCGGCGACAGGCACCTGCCCCACCGTCACCCGTCCGGTGCGGGGCGTCTCCGCCCCGGCCAGCAGCCGGCCCAGAGTGGACTTGCCGGCTCCGGACGGGCCGACGATCGCCAGCCGCTCGCCCGGACGGACGGTGAGGTCGACGCCGTGCAGGACGTCCCGCTCACCCTGGTAGGCGTACCGGACGTCGACCACGTCGATCCGGTCGTCCTCGGGCCGGCCGCCGCCGGTCACGACCGGGGCGTCCACCTGGCCGATGCCCTCGACTCGGGCGAAGGAGGCGTTGCTGCGCTGGAGTTGGTCGAGCCAGAGCAGGACCTTGTCCAGCGGCTCGGAGAGCTTCCAGAAGTAGAGAGCGCAGGAGACCACCGCGCCGGTGGTGACCGCGCCGGTGTCGCGCAGGGCGGCGCCGAGCAGCAGGATGCCGGCGACCGGGGCGATGTACGAGAACTCGACCACGGGAAAGAGCACGGTGCGCAGGTTGAGGGTGTGGGTACGGGTGCCCCGGCAGTGCTCGACCGCCGCGGCCGTGGCGGCGATCCGGCGGTCCTGGAGGCCCAGGGCCTCGACGGTGCGGGCCCCCGTCGCGGTGGAGGTGAGAATCTCGATCAGCGCGGAGTTGGCGGCGCCTTCGGCGAGGTAACCCGCGTGTGCACGGCGCAGGTACCAGCGGGTGGCGAACCAGATCCCGGAGAGGCAGAGCAACCCGCAGATGCCGAGCAGCGGGTTGACCACGAGCATGGCGACCAGGATCAGGAGGATCTGGACGAGCGCCACGGAGACCTCCGGCCCGGCGTCGCGCAAGGTGGTGCCGACGGCGGCGACGTCGGCGGTGCCGCGCGTCAGCAGGTCACCGACGCCGGCGCGTTCGGTCACCGAAGCGGGCAGGGCGAGGGCGCGGTCGACGAACCGCTCTCGGATCCGCGCCAGAGTCCGCTCACCGAAGCGGTGGGCGGTGTAGCGGGCGAAGCGGCCGAGGAGCAGCTGCGCGAGCGCGAAGCAGAGGATACCGAGGGCGAGTCGGTCGACGTGTCCGACCCCGGCGCCGCCCCGGACGTCGTCGATGATCCGGCCCAGCAGCCAGGGGCCGCCCAGACCGGCGGCCGCGGCCAGCCCGTTGAGGGTCAGCATCGCGGCGACCGCACGGCGGTCCTGCCCCATCAGACGCACGGCGGCCCGGCGGACCTCGGCGGGACCGGCAATCGGGAGCCGCCCGGGGTCGGTCTCGGTCTGAGCGGTCATCGGACGGCCTCCTCGGCGGGCGTGGACCCGGTGGCGGTTTCGCCGCGGGCCACCAGCGCGCGGTAGCCGGGCTCTGATGCGAGCAGTTCCTGGTGCGGGCCGGCCGCCGCCAGACGGCCGTCGACGAGGTAGCAGACGGTGTCGGCCTGCTCCAGGAGGACGGGGGAGGTCGAGGTGAGGGCGGTGGTGCGCCCGGTCCGCGCCCGGCGCAGCCCAGCGGCCATGGCGGCCTCGGTGTGGGCGTCCACGGCGGAGGTGGGCTCGACCAGCAGGAGCACCTCCGGGTCCGCCAGCAGGGCACGGACCAGCCGCAGCCGCTGGCGCTGACCGCCGGAGAGGTTGCTGCCCTGGGCCTGGATCACGGCGTCCAGGCCATCGGGCAGTGCCTGCACGATGTCCTCCGCCGCGGCGTCTCTGACGGCCTGGGCGATGGACGGGCCGGTGTGCTCGGACCGGCCGCCGACCACGGTGCGCAGCGTGCCGGAGAAGAAGTCGGCGTCGTTGTCCGCCACCACGATCCGGCTGCGGATCTCGGCCAGGGCGACCTCGGCGAGCGGCACGCCGCCCCAGGTCGCAGCGGATGCGCTGTACCGGCCGAGCCGGTCGACCACCGCCGCGGAATCGGCCGGGCGAGCGCTCACGATCGCGGTCAGCCGGCCCGGGACCAGTTCCACACCGGTGTCGGCGTCGCACAGGACTGACGGTTCGTCATGGGCCGGCCGGAGTGTCGCGGCGTCTTCGAAGGCGGGCTTCAGGTCGAGCATCCGGACCACCCGTCGGGCGGCCACCAGACCCCTGGTGAGGTCGTATCCGCCCTCGATGAAGTTGGAGACCGGTACCACCAGGACGGCGACGTAGCCGTAGACGGCGACCAGCGTGCCGATCGTGATGGTGCCCTCGGCGGCCATCCGGGCGGCCAGCCAGGTCACCAACGCGAGGAAGAGGGCGGGCAGGCCGACCGAGAGCGCTTGGATCCAGCTGGTCACGGCGCCGACCCGGTATCCCTCGGCCTGCAGGTTCTGCGATCCGCGCAGGTAGCGGCCGGCCATCATCTCCTTGCCGCCGATGCCGTTGAGTACGCGCATGCCGCCGACGATGTCCCCGAGCCGGGCGGTCAGCGCCCCCTGCTGCTGGCGGTACTTGGACTCCGCGCCCTGGAGGCGTTCCAGCAGCGGCCCGACCACGACCGCGAGCAACGGCACCCCCAGCAGGACCACGAGGGCGAGCGAGACGGAGACCGACAGCAGCAGCGCGGCCGCCACCAGGTACGCGACGACAGCACCGACGCCCGGGCCGGTGATCGTCAGGGTCTGGCTCATCTGCGCGACGTCGCCCACACCGATGCTGGCCACCTCGCCGGCCGTCACCTTCCGGGGCAGTTCGGCACCCAGCCGAGTGGAGTGCGCGACCACGACCTTGATGGTCCGGAAGGTGGCGTCCATCCGGACCCGCGTCATGATGCGGTGGCGCATGATGCCGAGCCATGCGTTGAGCAGCGCGGCGCCGACCAGTGCGGCCACCCAGCCGACCAGGACGCCGGTCTTCCCCCGCTGGAGCCCGTCGTCGATCGCACGCTGTATGAGGTACGGCGGCAGCAGGAGGCAGACCATCCAGAGGGTGCCGATCACCGCACCACCTGTCACCCGTCGGCGCTGACTCATGGTCAGCCACCACAGGTAACGCGCGGCACTTCGGTGATCCGGGGCTCCCGGGTCGGCATACGAATCCGTCATGAGTGAAACCCTAACCGTCTTTCCTGGTCCTTATCCAGAATTTCCTTCCACCTCCCGACCGCCTGTGGCTATAGTCACCACGGACAGGAGGTGTTCATCATGAAGAAGCAGCTTCGCGGAATCTGTGCAGGCTTCTAGAACCGGCTCGACCAAGCCGCGGGATGCCGAAGTGCGGGGGGAGAAGCGTTTCCCCCCGCATTCTGCTGCCCTTCAGAAAATTCGCCACGGATTATCCAGCGAGACCTCCGCCAGGGAGTTCTCGAACCCCTTGGACATATTGATCAGACCAGCCTCGATCGACGCCGCGAGAACGGCTGGGAGATTTCCGTCGAGATAGTCGCGGCTCGCGCCCACTCCGATGAGGATTCCCTTCCCCGTGGCCACTGCCAGGTGGAAGTTCGGCCCTGACCGCTGGGTGGACGGACGCCACTCGATCCCGGTGCGCAGGGGGGATCCGGCGGCCGGCTCGACGTCCACATCGCCGAGGAAGTTGTAGTGCTTGGCGAAGGCGGTGGGGTCCGTCTCCGGCAGGCCGGCCCCCCGGAGACTCTCCTTCAGCGCATCGACGTCGTAGCAGCCGTTCATGTACGCCGTCATGGACTGGAAGTAGCAGGCCCGCAGATACTCCAGCGGGTGGGCCTCCTCGTCGACCGTGACGGTCACCGGGGCGAACTGGTTGAGCGAGCCGACCAGCGGCGCCCACCGGGTGGTGAGCCGGTTGGCGGCCATCAGTGCGAAGGTCATCCGCTCGATGCGCTTGAGCCGGGACAGCGCGAGCGCGCCGACGCCGAGCACCACCGACTGGACCGAGATCTTCAGCCGGTCGGAGAGCTCCTGCGCGGCGGTCAGTCCCTCCAGGCTGTAGAGCGACGCCCGGCGTCGCTCACTGGCGTCCTCCGGATCCCGGTCCGCCGGGACGAGCCGGCTCCAGGCCTCGGTCCAGTGCCGGACGCTCCGGGTGCCCGGTTCCTCCTGCTGCTCCTGCGCCATCTCCAGCGGCTGCACCACCGGCCCGAGCGCCCCGCCCTCCAGGAGGACGCCGAGTTGCTCCTCCAGCACCCGCAGCGCGCCGTTGTCGGCCGCCACATGGTGGATCACGGTGACCAGGTGGAGCGCATCCCCCTGGTGGGTGGTGACGAACGCGCGCCACGGCAACTCGGTCTCGATGTCGATCGGCTCGACGGCCGCCTCGGCACCCAGCCGGAGGGCCGCCGCGAAGCTGTCCTCGGCCAGCTCCAGCGCGGCCACCCGGGACGGACGGTACGGGTGGACCGTCTGGGCGGGCATCGGGCCGCTCAGGTCGTAGGTGGTCCGCAACGACTCGTGTCTCTCCACCAACTGGAGCCAGGCGTCCATCACTTGGGCCGCGCCGAGACCGAACGGCACCTCCCAGACACTGACCAGATTGGCGACCGCCCGATGGTCGGGTCCGTGTGTCTCCAGCGAACGCAGGACCGACAGCTGACCGTAGGTCACCACCCCCGTCCGGAGCTCGCTCACAGCCGGGCCGCCCGGACGGCGAACTGACCGAGCATGCTCTGCTGGATCTGCGTGGTGCCCTCGATGATCTCCATCACCTTGGCGTCGCGGTAGTGACGCTGAACGGACGCCTCCGCCCCGATGCCCTGGGCACCGTGGATCTGCACCGCGTCGGCGGCCGCCTTGACGGCGATCGTCGAGGTCCGGTACTTCGCCAGCAGGGTGTGGTTGACGGACTCCGTCTCCCCCCGCTCCTTGCTCACCCCGGCGTGGTAGCAGAGCAGCCGGGCCGTGATGGTGTCGGTGAGCATGTCGGCCAGCAGCTGCTGGACCAGCTGGTGGTTGCGGATCTCGGTGCCGTACTGGGTGCGGCGGCCGGCGTACTCCGTCGCGGCCTCCAGGCACGTCTGGGCCAGACCGACCGAGCCCCAGGCGGTGCTGTAGCGGCCGAGGTCGAGGGCGCTGGAGGCGACGAAGGTGAGGCCGATGCCGGGACGCCCGACCAGGTTGGCGGCCGGGATCCGGCAGTCGTCGAAGGTGATCCGGCCGAGCATCGAGCCGCGCAGGCCGAGCAGGCCCTCGATCGGCTCCACCGACAAGCCGGGAGTGTCCCGCTCCACCAGGAAGGCGGTGTGCTGCCCGTCGAACGTGGCGAAGACCAGGAAGAGGTCGGCGATCTGCGCGAAGCTGATCCACTTCTTGGTGCCGCGCAGGACGACATCGGCGCCGTCGGCCGTCGCCGTGGTCTCGACGGCGGCGGCGTCACTGCCGACGTCCGGCTCGGTCAGGGCGAAGGCCGCCAGCGTTCGGCCCGAGGTGATCCGGGGGAGCCACCGCTGCTTCTGCTCCTCCGTTCCCCACTTGTGGATCGAGTGGGCGACCATGTCCTCCACGGCCACGAGGTTACGGATCGACTGGCAGCCTCGGCCCAGTTCCTCGGTGAGCAGTCCGTATTCGACCCAGTCCATGCCGAGGCCGCCGAACTCCTTCGGGACAGGCGCGCCAAGGTAGCCCTGCCCGGCCAGGTCGGCGACGATCTCTCGGGAGACCACTTGCTCGCGGTCGCAGCGGTCCGCCTGCGGGACCAGGACACGGTCGGCGAAGGCACGGAACTCGGCGTGGCGCTCGGCCTGCTGCGGGGTGAGGTGACTGAGTATCAACGCATTCCTTGCGAACGTGAGGGCGGGCACATCACTCCGGTGGGAGCGGTGGCATCCGGCTCGGAGAGGGAGGCTCAGCCGGCGGTGGCGGCGGCGAGGGCCGGTCCGGCGACGGCGGCGGTGTACCGCTCACGGCCGGTCAGGTTGACCAGTACGACCTGGTCCGGGGTGATCCGCTGGGCCGCGGCCTCGTTGCGCAGCGCGGCAATGGTCGCGGCCGAGGAGTGGCAGACGTCCAGCCCCTCCAGCTCGCGGAGCATCGTACGGGCTTGGACCAGTTCGTCCTGGCTCACCGAGACGATGGAGCCACCACTCTCGGCGGCGATGTCCCGCATGTAGGGATAGGTGGCCCGGCCGTCGCCGAGCAGGATGGCCCGGGCCAGACCTGTCGGGTGCTCGATGACGTCGTCCTCGGTGAGCTCGGCCCGTCCCTCCCGCCAGGCCACGGCCATCGGCGCGCAGGTGTCCTGCTGGACCATCACGAAGCGGGGCGAGGAGGTGAGCCGGCCGCAGGCGAGGTACTCTGCCACGCCCTTGCGTACGGCCATCATCCCCATGCCGCTGCTGATGGCCTGGACGACGACGTCGGGCTCGTCGTCCATGGCGTCGAAGGCTTCCAGGTAGGTGAGCTTCAGACCCTCGCGGCGGGCCCAGTTGAAGAACCCGCCCTCCCAGACCAGCCCGTGCCGGTCCGCGAACTCCTGGGCCGCCTGGGTGGCTTGCGCATAGTTGCCGTCCACGACGGTGAGGGACACCCGGTCGTTGGTCTCGATGTCGTGGTCACCGGTGAAGTCACGGCCGCAGAAGAAGTGTGCCCGCATCGACTGGTCGCGCTGCACGGCGCGGGCCAGGGCGGTGGAGCTGTTTCCGGTGCTGGAGGCGACGAACTCCTTGATCCCGAACTGCCGGAACACGGCCAGGACCACGGAGGCCAGCCGGTCCTTGGTGGTCCCCGTCGGCTGCTGGGACTCGTCCTTCACCCAGAGGCGGGGCAGGCCGATGGCCGCTCCGAGGCGCGGGGCCGGACGGCAGGGGGTCCGCACGCTGACGTCGGCGTCGAGTAAGTGCTCGGATTCGACCGGCAGGAAGTCCAGGTAGGTCAGCTCAGGCCGGTCACCGTCACGCGCGGTGACGTTCTCCAGGTTCAGCCTGGGATCGAGTGCACTCGAACATCGGGGACATCGGAGCCTGAACTCCGGATCGGACGTCCAGCCGCAGCTGACACATGACAGGTGGTACTTGGGTGGTGCCTCGGTTTTTTCACGGTGGTTGACGATCGGCATTTTGCGTTTCCCCTACAAAGGTTCCCGGAGAATGAACCGAATGACCCGGATATACGCCGGAGTCACGATGTCGGCGCATCTGCGTACGACCGTTCCGGCTGCACATGGACTACCGGGCGACCCGTCGATGACGTTTCTCGAAATGGCCCTTCGGGGCCCCGGCCCGGAACTCGGCACCGGAGTCGGAGCCCGCACGATCGCCCTGGTGTCACGGCGCCGGCGCTCAGGCCAGCGCCTCGAACCGCCCCCCCATGAGGGCGCGCGAGACGAAGCCGTCAGGCCCGCAGGGCACGTCGCCGACGACGGTGGTGCGGTGCACGATCCGCTCCTCCTGGAACATCAGGCCGTCCACCGGCCCCGCATGGGCCACGGCGCGGTTGTCCCACATGACGAGGGTGTCCTGCTCCCAGCGGACCCGGGCGTGGATCTCGTCCCGCCCGGCGAGCTCGTCGAGCAGGAAGTCCAGCAGGGCCGTGCTCTCGCGGGGCTTGAGACCGCGGATGGTCTGGAGGAACACGGCGCTGACGAGCAGGCTGCGCACACCGGTCTCGGGGTGTACCCGCACCAGCGGATGGACGGCCGCGAAGGGGCCGGCCGGCTTGCCGTCGAGGCGGGGCGCCGCCTCCGGGGCATGCCGGGAGTGAATCGCCTGCAGGGTGTCGAGGTACCCCCGGAGGGAAGGCGAAAGCCCCTCGTAGAGCGCTTCCAGATCGGCGAAGAGGGTGTCGCCGCCGGCCGGCGGAATCTCGACACCACGCAGAATGGTGATGGCGTTCGGGTTGACCACGAAGGTGCTGTCGACATGCCACTCGGTCCGCAGGCGCCGGGGCGTCGATCCCTTCAAGGGGTGACTGAGGCCGGCCTCGGCCTCGACCAGCGCCCGCCGTTCCTCTGACAGCGCGGTCCGCAGCACGGCGGGCTCTTCGGGCAGGCCGTTCACGATGGGATGGGCCGCGGTGGCACCGCCGAAAGCATTGGTGAGTTCGACGTGTTGCGCGTCGTTCATCGGCTGATTGCGGAAAACGAGGACCTTGTGACGCAGCAGGGCCTCACGGAGACGGGCCACAACGGCCGGCGACAGGTCCGCAGCGAGATCGACGCCTTCCACCTCCGCGCCAGTGATTGGCGTGAGAGGCCGAAAGCTGATTTCTAACACCACTACCCCCAGTACTGTGGCTGTGCGGTGAAACCTCGGGCAGCCTACCCCAGGGTAGGCATGGCTTGTCGAGCCCCGGTCAGGCCGAATATAGCAACAGGGCAGTTCGTTGGCCATGCCCGTTTCGCACCCGAAGCCTTGGCCCCGTTCGCCCGGTCTTACATGGCGCAATTTGGACATCGTGCCACGTATCATCCCAACCCAAAGATGGGTCTTGACGCTGCGTCATCAACATCATAGGGTCAATTACCTGGATAAGCTTTGAATAGAAGAGATCTGGGAATACGAAATGTCGAACGAGCAGTCCGGCAACTTGATGTCGGTGATTTCCGAAGTATTCGCTCCCCTTGAGGTCTCGCTGGACAGTACTTTCGATGACCTCGGAGCCACCTCCGTGTCGCTGCTCCGCCTGATGGTCTCGATCCAGAGCACGTTCGACGTCGACCTGGACGTCGTCGACATGTTCACCGTGGCCAACGTCGGTGAGCTGGTCCAGCTCGTCGAGGGGCGGATCGCCGCTTCGAAGTAGTCCCGGCACGACGGCACGACCGGGCTCAAGCGATCCCGTCGCTTGCCCCGGAGCCGACGCATCCGGATGAGGGGACCGGAGTCCGTCCCCGCCGATCCCACCCCGCAGCCCCGTAGCCGGCCGTAGCCCCTGTGCAGGCGGCCGCCGGGATTCCGGCCCGAGGCCCGATCGCACCCGACCGGGCGGCCTGTCGCACCTGACGCCGCCGGTACACACCGAGGCCCGGTCGAGCACGCCCCGGCAGTCTCACGACCGCCTGCGCCGACCGCTTCCAGGACCGTCGGGCCCGAAGAAGAAGTAGCCACTGTCCAACCGCCGAAGGGGACATCGTGACCGCGTACCCAGCCGCGAAGTACTTCCTGTCGAGCTACATCTCCCCGCCCGGCAGCTTATCCGTCATCGCACCGCGCCATGACCAGAACATCGCGCTCTGGCGCAGTCACGACTCGCGGGTCGAACTCGTCAGAGTCTGGGAGCTCGAGCGCGTCAGCGGACAGAAGCACCACTTCTGGCCACTCTTCACCGTCGACCGTTACAACAAGGTGCTGACCGAGCTGCTCGCGGCCGAGGGGCTCTCCCTGGAGGACGTGAGCCTGTCCTGGGGCACGCCCGGCCTGCCGCACCACGCCGACATCAAGCTGCCCGCCGGCGCCGAGGACTTCCCGATCCACAGCCTCGCCCACCTCTACAGCGGGCTGCTGCTCGACTCCGAGGCGTTCCGCGGCGAGACCATCATCGGACTCGCCCTGGACGGCCGGCCCGACTTCGGCCTCGACCTGGCGAGCAAGAAGTACTGGTACACCGGCTGCGTGTCCACCAAGGGCGACGTCGACTTCGCTCCGGTCGAGTCCCCGGCCCCCATCTATGACGCCGCGTCAGCCGAGTTCGACAAGGAGCCGGGCACCCTGATGGCCCTGGCGTCGGCCTGCCCCACCGAAATCGCCTTCGACACCGAGGCGGCGGTGCGGGAGCTGGAGCTGTTCGGCGGCCGGCGGGTACCGCTGGTCGACACCCTCCCGTTCGTCCAGGACGTGATCCGTGCAGCCGAATCCCAGCTGCCGTCCATGGAGTTGGACAGCCGCTTCAGCGAGCAGGAGCACCTGCAGTCCGCGGTCATGAAGATCGTCCAGACGGCCTGCGAGCTCGTCATGGTGCGCAACGTCGACCGGCTGCTCGAGTCGGCAGGGGTGGACCCGAGCCAGGCGTACCTCTCCCTGAGCGGGGGCTTCGCCCTCAACTGCCCGACCAACTCCTTCCTCCTGCGCCGCTACGGCTTCAAGGGTCTGCTCACCCCGCCGAGCGCCAACGACTCCGGCCAGTCCCTCGGGATCGGCCTCCTCGGCCTCCTCGGCGAGGGCCTGCTCCCGGGCGGTGGCTTCAAGCTCGAGTCCGCCTACCACGGCTCCGAACTGACCGATGTCGAGGACGCCCTGCGGCACTTCGACGACTTCATCGAGGACGTCCAGGACTTCACCGAGGCCCAGTTCGTCGAGGACCTCTCCACCGGACCGCTGGTGTGGGCGGACGGGGCGGCCGAGATCGGCCCGCGCGCGCTGGGCCACCGGAGCATCCTCGCCGACCCCCGCTCGCCCCGGTCGAAGGAACTGCTGAACGACTGGAAGAGCCGGCAGTGGTGGCGCCCCGTCGCTCCGATCGTCCTGGAGGAGTACAGCGGCGAGTGGTTCGAGGACCCCTGGCCCTCGCCCTACATGCTCGAAACCGCGTATGTCACCGAGTCGAAGCGCCACCTTGTCCCGGCCATCCTCCATCTCGACGACTCGGCCCGGCGGCAGACCCTGTCCGCCGCGGCCAACCCCCTGCTCCACCGGGCGATCGAGGCGTTCCGGCAGGCCACGGGGGTGCCGATGGTGTGCAACACCTCCCTGAACGACAAGGGTGAGCCGGTGGTGGACACCGCGGCACAGGCCCTGAACTTCGCCATCCGCAAGGGCGCCGCCGTCGCCTACATCGCTGGTCGGCGGGTCCGGTTGCGCGCGGAGGCCCGCGGCCGGAGCCCGGTCCCCACGCGTCGGCACGATCGCCGCGAGGAGCTCTTCGCGGGCCAGGAGCAGGACCGCGACGCGATCTGGCAGTCCTGGGTCGACTCGGGCTACACCACCGCGGCCATGGTCCTGATGTCCCGCTCCCCCGAGCTGCGCGATCAGGGGCTGGCGACGCCCGCCATGGTCAACCAGCTGGCCGAGGTCGCGGCCGCCCGGGATGCGAGCGGCACGCTGGCCCTCGCCGCGGCGAAGCACGCCCGGATGTTCGGGCCGACCGCCGTCTACGATCCCGAATCCGCGGAAGGAGCGGCTTTCTGACCGCTCGGCGGGTGCGCTGACGGCAAGAGCGGACAGCCCCCGGGGCCGCCGCGACGGTGTGTTCCGAAGCAGGCCATCGCCCGGCCTCGATCGCGCAACGGTTCGATCGGTGATCGTGCCGCCATGTCCGGCTTCGCTCAGCAGTCTGGAGAGTCAGAGCAGTGAACACGGAATCACTTTGGGCGCAGACCTCCGAAGTCGCTTACATGAGCGAGGACGGACGGGCCGCGCATCCCTCGCACTCGGCCGTGACCGAGCGGATCGCGGCCCTGCACACCGGGGCGCCGTTCGAACTGCTCGACTGCGGCATCCTCTCCGGGGTCACCTACCGCCACCTGCTGGCGGCCGGCCTGGAGGTCGACTACACCGGCATCGACATCGGCGAGGCCGCCCTCGCCCACTGCCGCGAGCTCCACCCCGAGGCGCGGTGGCGGCAGATGAGCATCACCGACCTCGCCTTCCCGGACGGCTCGTTCGACGTGGTGAACTGCCGCCACCTGCTGGAAACCCTGCCGTACTACGAGACCGCCGTCCGCGAGGCGTTCCGAGTCGCCCGCCGCACCGTGGCGATCTGCATGTTCCAGATCCCGCAGGAGCCCGAGGTACTGCTGCGGCGGGAGACGGCCAACGGCTACATCTGGCTCAACCGCTACGCCCCCGGCCCGTTCGAGGCGCTGCTGCACTCGCTCTCGGAATCGGTCGAGACCGTCGACGTCACCGCGGACAACGGTCGGAACCGGATCTTCTTCTGCACCAAGCGACCCGCGTAGCCGCGGCCCCTCCGGCAGGACGGACGACGCGCGTCCCTGCCCCGACCGTCCCGAGGCGACGTCATGACACTCCATCACTCTGCAACGCCGGTCCCGGAATCCGCAGTGGAAACGGGATCGCTCTGGGCCCGGACTTCCGACGTGGCCCACATGGGCGAGGCCGTCCGGGCCGCGCATCCGTCGCACTCGGTCGTGACCGAGCGGATCGCGGCCCTGCACACCGGGGCGCCGTTCGAACTGCTCGACTGCGGCATCCTCTCCGGGGTCACCTACCGCCACCTGCTGGCGGCCGGCCTGGAGGTCGACTACACCGGCATCGACATCAACGGGCTGGCCGTCGCCGACTGCCGTGAGCTCCACCCCGAGGCGCGGTGGCGGCAGATGAGCATCACCGACCTCGCCTTCCCGGACGGCTCGTTCGACGTGGTGAACTGCCGCCACGTGCTGGAGCACCTGCCGTACTACGAGACCGCCGTCCGTGAACTGTTCCGAGTCGCCCGCCGCACCGTGGCGATCTGCATGTTCCAGATCCCGCAGGAGCCCGAGGTACTGCTGCGGCGGGAGACGGCCAACGGCTACATCTGGCTCAACCGCTACGCCCCCGGCCCGTTCGAGGCGCTGCTGCACTCGCTCTCGGAATCGGTCGAGATCATCGACGTGCCCGCCGACCACCGTCGGAACCAGGTCTACCTCTGCACCAAGCGACCCGCGTAGCCGTGGCCCGCTCCGGCAGGACGGGTGACGTACGTCCTCGCCCCGAACTCCTCAAGGCAATCTCCATGACACTCCCGCACTCCGCAACACCCGTGCCCGGCCCCGAAACCGGCGGGCACCTCGCCGATCTTCCCGTCGCGCCGGAGCTCCCGTTGGACCGGACCCATCCGGCGCAGCGGGATCTCCGCGGCGACTCCGTGCCCTTCCTGGTGTCCGCTTCGGCGACGGCCGCGCTGCGGCAGCTGGGTGAAGCCTGTGGAGCCGGGCTCCCGGCAGCGGCGTTCGCCCTCTACCTGGCACTGCTACACCGGTACAGCGGGCAGTCCGAGCTCGCGGTCGGGGTGACCAACGGCGCCGGGGTGACCACGCCGGTCCGTGCCCGGACCGACGGGAGCTTCCGGGACCTGGTCCGGCTGGCGGGCACCGGGCTGGCGGAGGCCGAGCAGGCCCGTACCGCCAAGGTCGTGCACCTCTGGCCGGGCTTCTCCTGCCGACCGGCACCGCGCGTCGCCCCCGAGACCGTCTCCTGCGACCTGGATCTCCGACTCTGCTACGTCGACGGCGAACTGACCGGTCAGCTGGTGTTCGCCACCGACGTCCTGGACCCCGCCACCGCCCGCCGCGCGGTGGAGCACCTGCTCCGGCTCCTCGACGGCGCGACGGCCGATCCGGACCGGTCGGTGGCCGAGCTGCCCCTGCTCACCGCCGAGGAGGAGCAGACCGTCGCCAGGCTGAACGGCGTCCCGGGTGAGCCGACGGACGTGGGCTTCCACCAGCTCTTCGAGGAGCAGGCCGCCCGCACCCCCGAAGCGATCGCGGTCCGGGCCGCGGACGCCGCCCTCAGCTACCGCGAACTGAATGACCGGGCCAACCAGTTGGCCCACCTGCTGCGTGAGACCGGGGTCGGCCCCGAGGCGACGGTGGGCCTCTGCGCCGATCGCGACGTGCGGCTGATGGTGGCCGTGCTCGGCATCCTCAAGGCCGGCGGCGCGTACGTACCGGTGGATCCGAACGACCCGGTCGAGCGGCGGGACGGCATCCTCGCGGACGCGGCCGTGCGGATCGTGGTGGCGACGGCTCCGCTCGGCACCGCCCACCAAGTGATCGAACTCGACGCCGAGCTGGCCGTGCTGGCGGGCCGCCCGACGGAGAACCGCCCGCCGGAGCGCTCGACCTGCGGCGATGCCGCGTACCTGCTCTACACCTCCGGCTCCACCGGAAAGCCCAAGGGCGTGGTGATCGAGCACCGCCAGCTCGTCGGCTACACCCGCGCCGTCATCCGGCGGCTCGGCATCGACGGGCCGCTCAGCTACGCGATGGTGCAGCCGCTGACGGTGGACTCCAGCGTCACGGCCTTCGCCCCGCCGCTGTGCACGGGCGGCGAGGTACAGCTGATCTCCCGTGACGTCGCGCTGGACGCGGAGAGGCTGGCCGACTGGGTGCAGACCCGGGGGGTCGACTGCCTGAAGATCGCGCCCTCCCACCTCCGGGCCCTCCAGACCTCGCCGCGCTTCGCTGAACTCCTGCCGCGCCGCCTGCTGGTCATCGGCGGCGAGGCCTCCGACTGGCGCTGGCTGCGCGCCCTCCAACGCCTCGTCCCGCACTGCCGGGTCTTCAACCACTACGGTCCGACCGAGACGACCGTCGGTGTGCTGACCCTCGCCGTGGCCGACCACCCGGAGGCGGAGTGGGAGACCGCGCCGATCGGCGTTCCGCTCCCGGGCACCCAGGCCCACGTGGTGGACCCCGCGGGCCGTCCCACGCCCGTCGGCGTCGCCGGAGAGCTGCTGATCGGCGGCGACAACCTCGCCCGCGGCTACCACCGCCGGGAGGACCTCACCGCGGCGGCCTTCGTCCCGGACACCCTCGGCGGCGGGCCGGGCTCCCGCCTCTACCGCACCGGCGACATCGTCCGCCGCCTGGCCGACGGGACGATCGCCTTCCTCGGCCGGCGCGACGACCAGATCAAGGTCCGCGGCTTCCGGGTCGCCCTGGGCGAGATCGAGGCCAGCCTGAAGAGCCATCCCGAGGTGCGCCACGCCATCGCCGTCGTCCGCGAGGACGTCCCCGGCGACCGGCGGGTGGTCGCCTACATCGAGCCGCACGGCCCCGGGTTCAGCACCGCCGGGCTGGAGCGCCACCTGCGGGACCGGCTCTCCCCGCACATGGTGCCGCAGGCGATCGTGACGCTGGACCGGCTGCCGCTCTCCGGGCACGGCAAGGTCGACCGCGGCAGGCTGCCCCGGCCCGCCGAGCCCGCCACCGCGCCGCTGCCACCGCGGAACGAACTGGAGCGGCTGGTGGCGCAGGTGTGGCAGGAGGTCCTCCACACCGAGGAGGTCGGCACCGACCAGAACTTCTTCGACATCGGCGGGCACTCCCTGCTCATGGTCGGGCTGCACCACCGGCTCCGGGCGACGACCGGCCGGGAAGTCGAACTGCTCGACCTGTTCCAACACACCACCGTCCGGGCCCAGGCCGAGCTGCTCTCGCAGCAGAGGCGGGGGGTGGCACCGGCCGCCACCCGCGGCAGGAACGCTCAGCAGAACGCCCTGCTGAAGCGCCGCCAGCAGCTGCTGCAAGCGAAGCGAGGTCACCATGAGTGAGTACTCCCCCGAACTCGACCCCACCGTGGACGCCGAGCTGGACTCCGATCCGGACTCCGAACAGGCCGACGGCTTCGCCGAGTTCGACGACAGTCTGGACATCGCCGTCGTCGGCATGGCCGGCCGCTTCCCCGGCGCCCGGACGGTCGAGGAGTACTGGAGCAACCTCAAGGCGGGCGTCTGCTCCGTCACCCGCTTCGAGGACGAGGAGCTCGCCGCCCGGGGCGTGGACGCCGCCACCCTGGCCGACCCGAACTTCGTCGGCGCGGGCTACCCGCTGGCGGACAGCGAGAAGTTCGACGCCGCCTTCTTCGGCTACTCCCCGCGCGAGGCCGAACTCATGGACCCGCAGCACCGGGTCCTGCTCGAATGTGCCTGGGCCGCCCTGGAGAGCTCCGGACACGACACCGATCGGCAGGGCGGCCTGGTCGGCGTCTACGCGGGCGCGGGCAACAACACCTACCTGCTCTTCAACATCGCCTCACAACCCGGCGCCGCGCAGATCCTCGGCGACAAGCAGACGGTGATCGGCAACCGGCCGGACTTCCTCGCCAGCCGGGTCTCCTACAAGCTCGGTCTGGAGGGCCCCGCCCTCAACATCCAGTCCGCCTGCTCCACGTCACTGGTCGCCGTGGTCGAGGCGTGCCAGGCACTGCTGGCCTACCAGTGCGACACCGCACTGGCCGGCGGCGTCGCCGTCGACGGGACCAGGAGCAAGGGCTACGTCTACCGCCCGGACGGCATCTTCTCGCCGGACGGCTACTGCCGCACCTTCGACGCCCGCGCCCAGGGGACGGTGGGCGGCGACGGCGTCGGGATGGTGGTGCTCAAGCGCCTCAAGGACGCGATCACCGACAACGACCACATCCACGCGGTCATCAAGGGCTCCGCGCTGAACAACGACGGCTCCCGCCGGGCCGGCTTCAGCGCGCCCAGCGCCGCCACCCAGTCCGCCGTCATCTCCACCGCGCTGGCGAACGCGGACGTGCCGGCCGACAGCATCGGCTACATCGAGCTGCACGGGACGGCCACCATCCTGGGCGACCCGATCGAGTTCTCCGCACTCGCCTCGGCCTACTCCGGGGTCGGGGAGCGCAGTTGCGCCCTCGGCTCCGCCAAGACCAACATCGGCCACCTCGACTCGGCCGCCGGGGTCGCCGGCCTGATCAAGACCGTGCTGGCGGTGGAGCACGGGCAGCTGCCGCCCACCCTGCACTTCGAGCGGCCCAACCCGCGGATCGACCTGGCCGGCAGCCCGTTCTACGTCAACACCGAGCTGCTGCCCTGGCCCGAGGGCGACGGCCCGCGCCGCGCCGGAGTCAGCTCCTTCGGCCTCGGCGGCACCAACGCCCACGTCATCCTCGAACAGGCCCCGGAGCTGCCGCGCGAATCCCGGCAGGCCGACGGCGCCGAGCAGTTGCTGGTGCTCTCCGCGAAGAGCCCGGAGGCCCTGGAGGCGGCCACCGACCAGCTGCACGACCACCTCCGGGCGCACCCCGAACTCCCGCTGGCCGATGTCGCGTTCACCCTCCAGCAGGGCCGCCGGGCGTTCCCGTACCGACGGATGCTGGTGGCGGCCGGCACCCAGGAGGCGCTGGCGGCACTCGACGCCCGCGACGACGGTCGGCTACTCACCGCGACCGCGCCCGAGGCCCCGCACCGGCCGGTCGCCTTCATGTTCACCGGCTTCGGCTCCCAGTTCCCCGGCATGGCGCGCGAACTCTACGCCCAGGAGCCGGAGTTCAGGGAAGCGATGGACGAGTGCGCCGGACTGCTGGAGCCGCTGCTCGGCACGGACGTCCGCGAACTCGTGTTCACCGTCGACGAGTCCGCGGCCGCCGCCTCCGGGCAGCCCTTCGACTTCCGCAAGCTGCTGCTCCAGCCGGAGCGCAGCGAGCACCCGCTGGACCAGCCACGCCTCGGCTACCCCGCGGTGTTCGCCCTCGAGTACGCCCTGGTCAAGCTCTGGGCCGCCTGGGGGGTCGAGCCCGAGGTGATGATCGGTCACAGCCTGGGCGAGTACGTCGCGGCCTGTGTAGCCGGGGTCTTCTCGCTACCCGACGCCCTGCGCCTGGTCGCGGAGCGCGCCCGGCTGATCGAGCAGCAGGGCGAGGGCGCGATGCTCGCCGTGCCGCTCTCCGAGGAGGCCGTCGCACGGTACACCGACGCGGAGGTCTGCCTCGCCGCGGTCAACGGCCCGCAGACCTGCGTGCTCTCCGGCACCGTCGAGGGCATCGAGCGGGTGGCCGGTGAACTGCTGGCCGCCGACATCGCCACCCGCCGGCTGACCACCCGCTTCGCCTTCCACTCCCCGATGATGGACCCGGTCGTCGAGCGCTACGCCGAACTGGTCCGCTCGGTCCGGCTGAACGCCCCGGCCGTGCCGTTCGTCTCCAACCTGACCGGCACCTGGATCACCGACGACGAGGCCACCAGCCCCGAGTACTGGGCCCGGCACGTACGGGAGAGCGTACGGTTCGCGGACGGCCTGACCACCCTGTGGTCCGTCCCGGACATCGCGATCGTCGAGATCGGCCCCGCGCCGACCCTGACCCCCGGGGCCATCCAGCACCCCGCCGCCGCCGGCACCGACCGGGTCGTCCTCCCGTCCCTCCCCGGCGCCTTCCTCGGGCAGGGCGACCGCACCGCACTCCTGCGGGCCGCCGGACGCCTCTGGCTCGCCGGCCGGGAGCGCCCCTTCCCGGCCACGGCCGGCGCCCGGCGGGTCCCGCTCCCCACCTACCCCTTCGAGCGGCGCACCTACTGGCTCGAACCCGGCACCGCCCAGCCCGGCAGCGGCTCGGCCCAGCAGCGGCGCGGCGACCTGCCCCAGTGGTTCTACACGCCGTCCTGGAAGCGGCTGGCCGGCGCACCGCAGCCCGCCGAGGTCGGCTTGGCCGACGAGCGCTGGCTCGTCTTCGCGGACGAGACCGGTGTCGGCCACCACCTCGCCGACCGCCTCGAAGGTCTCGGCGCCACCGTGCGCACGGTCTCACGGGGAGCCGAGTGGCACCGCAAGAGCGAGCGCGAGTACGTCCTCGACCCTGCCCGGCCGGAGCACTTCGACCGACTCGCCGAGGCGCTGCGCGCCGAGGGGCCGCTGCCCGGTCGGGTGGTGCACTGCTGGAGCGTCGGCGACGACGCCGACCGGGCCACGGCGCCCGAGGACGTCCGGGCCCTGCTGCACCGCTCCTTCGACAGCCTGGTCCACTGGGTCCAGGCCACCGAGGCCGAGCTGATGACACGGCAGCAGCGCTGGGACGTGCTGTCCTCCGAGGTGCACGCCGTCCTCGGGGACGAGCCGCTCTGCCCGCCGAAGGCCACCGTCCAGGGCCTGTGCCGGGTGCTGCCGCAGGAGTACCCCTCGCTCAGCTGCGTCCACTTCGACCTCCGCCCCGAAGGCCCGCAGGCCGTACCCGGGCTGGTCGACCAGCTGCTGGCCGACCTCGCCGCCCCGCCCGCCGAGCGCACCATCGCGCTGCGCGGTCGGCACCGCTGGGCGCCGACGTACGTGACCGGCGCGCCGCGCCCCCGCGGTGGGTCCCCGGTCCGCCCCGGCGGGGTGTACCTGGTCACCGGCGGCCTCGGGAAGATCGGCCTGCTGATGGCCCGCGCCCTCGCCGACCGGGCCGAGGTGCGCCTGGTGCTGCTCGGACGGACGGGTCTGCCGTCCCGGGAGAGCTGGGCCGAACCGCAGCACCCGGAAGCGGTCCGGTCCGCGATCCGTGCCGTCCAGGAGATCGAGGCGCTCGGCTCCGAGGTGCTGGTGACCGCCACGGACGTCTCCGACCGCACGGCCATGCTCGCCCTGAAGGAGCGCGTCCTGCGGGAGTTCGGCCCGATCGACGGCGTGCTGCACTGTGCCGGCACGACCGGCACGGCGGCCCACCGGGAAGTCGCGGTCCTGGGCGCGGAGGAGGCCTCCTGGCACTTCGGCCCCAAGCTCTACGGCACGCAGGTGCTGCACGAGGTGCTGGCCGACCAGCAGGTGGACTTCGCCGTCATCTGCTCCTCGATCGCCTCGCTGCTCGGCGGACTCGGCTTCGGTGCGTACGCCGCCGCGAACGCCGCGCTCGACGCCTTCGCCCAGCGGCACCACAGCGCGGCCCTGCCCTGGACCAGCGTCAACTGGGAAGCCTGGTACTTTTCGCACGATGATCGGGCGGATTCAGAACTCGGCGCGGCGGTACGCGAGTTGGCGCTCACACCGGCCGAGGGCCGACAGGTGTTCGACGCCCTGCTCGACGCGGTGCCCCAAGAACAGATCATCACCTCCACCGGCGAACTGACGCTACGCCAGGAGCTGTGGGCCGACCCGGTGGCCGAGGCGCCGGCCCCGGCCGCACGGCACGAGCGCCCCAACCTGCGCAACCCGTTCGTCGCCCCGAACGGCGAGACCGAACACCGGGTGGCGGAGATCTGGCAGGAGCTGCTCGGTCTGGAGAGTGTCGGCGTGCAGGACAACTTCTTCGAACTGGGCGGAAGTTCACTGCTCGGCCTCCAGGTCGTCCACCGACTGCGGCAGGAGCTGGCGGTGGCCGTACCGCTGACCATCGTCTACGAGGGCCCCACCGTACGCACCCTCGGCGCGCTCATCGACAACCTCCGGGCGGCGCAGTGATGGCGGCGCGCGGTGGTGTCGCGATCATCGGGATGGCAGGACGCTTCCCCGGCGCGGAGGACCTGACCGAGTACTGGTCGAACCTGCGCGACGGCGTCGAGTCGATCGTCGCCCTGACCGACGAGGAGCTGACGGCGGCCGGGGTGTCGCCCGAACTCTTCGGGCAGCCGAACTACGTCAAGGCCGCGCCCGCCTTCGCCGGCAGCGACCTGTTCGATGCGGAGTTCTTCGGGTACACCGCCCGCGAGGCCGAGGTGATGGACCCTCAGCACCGGCTCTTCCTGGAGACGGCCTGGGAGGCGCTGGAGCACGCCGGCTACGACGCCGCCCGGTACGAGGGCAGCATCGGTGTCTTCGGTGGCGCGGGGGCCAACCGCTACGTCCAGCACGTCTACTCGCACCAGCAGATCGTGGACACCCTGGGCCAGACCCAGATCCTGGTGGCCAACGAAATCGCCTTCCTGGCCTCCCGGGTGTCGTACAAGCTGGACCTGAAGGGCCCCGCGGTCTCGCTGCGCGCCGCCTGCTCGACCGCGCTGGTCGCCGCCCACACCGCCTGCCGGAGCCTGCTCGCCGGGGAGTGCGACCTCGCCCTGGCGGGTGGCGTCCACGTCGACCCGAACCCGGGCACCGGCTACCTGCACCAGGACGGGTCCTTCGTGTCCCCCGACGGGCACGTCCGCCCGTTCGACGCGGACGCCCGGGGCACGGTCTTCGGGACGGGTGTCGGTCTGGTCGCGCTGAAGCGGCTGGAGGACGCGCTGGCCGACGGCGACACCGTCCACGCCGTGATCAAGGGCTCGGCCATCAACAACGACGGCGCGGTGAAGGTCGGTTTCACCGCCCCGAGCGTCACCGGCCAGGCCGCGGTCATCTCCGCCGCGCTCGCCAGCGCGGGCCTCGCACCCACGGACATCGACTACGTCGAGGCACACGGCACGGGCACCTCGCTGGGCGACCCGATCGAGGTGCAGGCGCTGTCACGGGCGTTCGGCGACACCGGGTCCTGGGCCCTCGGCTCGGTCAAGGGCAACGTCGGCCACCTCGACGCCGCCGCCGGCATCTCGGGCCTGCTCAAGACCACGCTCGCGCTCAAACACGAACTCCTCCCCGCCTCGCTGAACTACACCCGTGGCAACCCCGACATCGACTTCGCCAACAGCCCCTTCCACGTGCAAGCGGAATCGACTCCCTGGCCACGCACCGAGAACCACGTCCGCCGCGCCGGGATCAGCGCCTTCGGCTTCGGCGGCAGCAACGCCCACCTCATCCTCGAAGAAGCCCCCGCCGTCGAAGCCTCCCCCGCCGGCACACGCCCCACCGAAACGCTGGTCCTCTCCGCCCGCACCCCGGCGGCGCTCGAACAGGCCACCGACCGACTGGCCGCCCACCTGCGCCGCGAACAGCCCAACCTCGCCGACGCCGCCTACACCCTGGCCACCGGCCGCCGCGCCTTCCCACACCGCCGCACCGTCACCGGC
>NZ_JBEXWT010000022.1:0-111469 GCF_040629945.1 Kitasatospora sp. NPDC005856
GGCTCCCAGTAGACGACTGGGTTGATAGGCCGGATATGGAAGCCCTGTGAGGGGTGGAGTTGACCGGTACTAATAGGCCGAGGGCTTGTCCTCAGTTGCTCGCGTCCACTGTGTTGTTCTGAAACAACGACCCGCCCGAATCCTGTCGGGTGTGCGGTTGACAGTTTCATAGTGTTTCGGTGGTCATAGCGTGAGGGAAACGCCCGGTTACATTCCGAACCCGGAAGCTAAGCCTCACAGCGCCGATGGTACTGCAGGGGGGACCCTGTGGGAGAGTAGGACGCCGCCGAACAATTCTTCAGAAGAACCCCCATCCGGTTTCCGGATGGGGGTTCTTCGCGTTTCCGGGCCAGATCGGCCAGCCCGGCCCGACGGGCCGGCCGCAGGTGGGTTGAAAAAATCTCGGCCGGCCGTGTCGAGAACCCGTGCCCGGAGCCGGCGCCGGCGGCCGACGTGGACGACACGCTCCAGCTCTACTTCCTGTGCGCCCACCCGTCGTTGAGGCCCTCGTCGGCGGTCGCACTGACCCTGCGCGCCGTGGGCGGGCTGACCACGCGCCAGATCGCCCGGGCCTACCTGGTGCCCGAGGCGACGATGGCGCAGCGGATCAGCCGGGCCAAGCGGACCGTCTCGGCCGTCGGGTTCGATCAGCCCGGGGACGTCGCCACCGTGCTCCGGGTGCTCTACCTGGTCTTCAACGAGGGCTACTCCGGGGACGTCGACCTCGCGGCCGAGGCCATCCGGCTCACCCGGCAGCTCGCGGCGGTGATCGACCACCCCGAGGTGGCGGGACTGCTGGCCCTGATGCTGGTGCACCACGCTCGGCGGGCCGGCCGGACCGGGCCCGACGGTGTGCTGGTGCCGCTGGCGGAGCAGGACCGCGCCCGCTGGGACACCCGGCTGATCGCCGAGGGGCATCGGGATCCTCCGGCGGGCCCTGGCCCGGGACCGGCTGGGCGAGTTCCAGGCCCAGGCGGCCGTCGCGGCGCTGCACGCCGACGCGCTCGCCGCCGAGGAGACGGACTGGGTGCAGATCGTCGAGTGGTACGACGAACTCGTCCGGCTGACCGCCAGTCCGGTGGTGCGGCTCAATCGCGCGGTGGCGGTCGGTGAGGCCGACGGTCCGCGCGCCGGGCTGGCGGCGCTCGCGGAGCTGGACGAGGCACTGTCCCGGTACACGGCGGTGGCGGCGTACCTCCACGCACGGAACGGGGACACGGCGACGGCGGCCCGGCTGTACGCGGAGGCGGCGCTCAAGGCGTCCAACCTCGCCGAGCGCGAGTACCTGACCCGTCAGGCGGCCCGGCTCAACGGAGAGCTGAGGGGACGTCGGAGCGACTGAGCGGCCATCAGGAGGGGAGGAGGGGATCAGAGCCGGCCGGCGGCCTTCAGCGCCAGGTAGGTGTCGGCCAGGGCCGGGGCGATCCGGGCGGGCGGGGCGTCCAGGACGGTGAGGCCGTGGCGGGTGAGGCGCTCGGCGGTGGCCCGGCGGTCGGCGCGGGTCTGCTCGGCGGCCGCCGCGTCGTAGACCGCCTCCAGGGTGCCCCGCCCGGCGGCGAGGACGTCCAGGTGCGGGTCGGCGACGGAGGCGAGGACGACCTCGTGGCGCTTGGTGAGCATGGGCAGCAGCGGGAGCAGGCCGTCTTCGACCGGGGCCGCGTCGAGGCCGGTGAGCAGCACGATCAGCGAGCGCTGCGGGGCCATCTTGAGCGCCGTGGCGACCAGCGAGCGCATGTCGGTCTCGTGCAGGGCGGGTTCCAGCCCGGCCATCGCGTTGGTGAAGGCGGGCAGGACCTCGTGGGCCGAGCTGCCGGCCACCGTGACGCGCTTGCGGGAGTCGTGGGCGAGCAGGTCGACCCGGTCGCCGGCCCGGGTGGCGAGCGCGGTGAGCAGCAGCGCGGCGTCGAGGGCGGCGTCCAGGCGGGGTGCGTCGCCGACCCGGCCGGCCGAGGTGCGGCCGGTGTCGAGGACGACGAGGATGTGCCGGTCGCGTTCGGGGCGCCAGGTGCGGACGGCGACGGTGTGGCGGCGGGCGCTGGCGCGCCAGTCGATGGAGCGGACGTCGTCGCCGGGCAGGTACTCGCGCAGGGAGTCGAACTCGGTGCCCTGGCCGCGGGTCAGCACGGAGGTGCGGCCGTCGAGTTCGCGCAGCCGGGCGAGCCGGGAGGGCAGGTGCTTGCGGCTGGCGAACGGGGGCAGCGCGCGGACCGTCCAGGGGACGAGGTGGGAGCCCTGGCGGCCGGCCAGGCCGAGCGGGCCGAGCGAGCGGACCGTCACCCGGTGGGCGTGGTGGTCGCCGCGGCGGGTGGGGGCGAGCACGGTGGTGATCCGGCGGCGCTCGCCGCCGGGGAGTGCCAGGGTGTGCCGGGAGGCGGTTTCGGCGGTGCCGGGGCGCCAGGCGGACGGGGCCCAGGCGTCGCGGACGAGGCCGCGGAGCAGGCGGCCGGACGGGTTGGTGACGGTCAGTTCGACCGTGGCGGGCTCGCCGAGCCGCACGGTGGTGTCGCCGCTCCGTCCGAACCGCAGGCCGCGGACGGGGGCGGCGAGCACCAGGTCGACCGCGACGGCGATCAGCACCGCTCCGGTGACCAGGCCGATCCCGGTCCAGGACGGCAGCAGCAGGCCCACGACGAGCGCGCCGAGTGCGGCGAGCAGGGCGGTTCGCCCGGTGAGGGCCATGCGGTGCGCTCCTTCGAGAAGCCCGTGAGTCGGAAGCCCGTGGGCCGGAGGGAGGGCCGGTACGGGTGTGCTGCGGTGCGGTGCTGGGCGGTGCGGGTGGTGTGGTGCTGGGTGGTGCGGAGCGCGGGGCGTGCCGGGGTCAGCGGGGTGCGGGCGTCTGGGTGAGGACGGCCTGGATGACGGAGTCGGCGGTGACGCCCTCCATCTCGGCCTCGGCCCGCAGCGCGACCCGGTGCCGCAGGGTGGGCAGGGCGAGCGCCTTGACGTCGTCGGGGGTGACGTAGTCGCGGCCGGCCAGCCAGGCCCAGGCGCGGGAGGCGGCGAGCAGGGCGGTGGCGCCGCGCGGGGAGACCCCGATCGACAGCGACGGGGACTGCCGGGTGGCCCGGCAGAGGTCGACGATGTAGGCGAGGACCTCGGGGGAGACGGTCAGCTTGGCGATCTGCTCGCGGGCGGCGGCGAGGTGCTCCGGCCCGGCGACCGGGCGGACGCCGGCCGCACCGAGGTCCCGCGGGTCGAAGCCGGCGGCGTGCCGGGAGAGCACCTGGAACTCCTGGTCGCGGTCGGGCAGCGGGAGGACCAGCTTGAGCAGGAAGCGGTCCAGCTGGGCCTCGGGCAGCGGGTAGGTGCCCTCGTACTCGACCGGGTTCTGGGTCGCGGCGACCAGGAACGGGACGGGCAGCGCGCGCGGCACGCCGTCCACCGTGACCTGGCGCTCCTCCATGGCCTCCAGCAGGGCGGCCTGGGTCTTCGGCGGCGTGCGGTTGATCTCGTCGGCGAGCAGCAGGTTGGTGAAGACCGGGCCCGGCTGGAAGGAGAACTCGGCGGTGCGGGCGTCGTAGACGAGCGAGCCGGTGACGTCGCCGGGCATCAGGTCGGGGGTGAACTGGATGCGCTTGGTCTCCAGGCTGAGTGCGGTGGACAGGGTGCGCACCAGCAGGGTCTTGGCGACTCCGGGGACGCCCTCCAGCAGCACGTGGCCGCCGCAGAGCAGGGCGACGACCAGGCCGGTGACGGCGGCGTCCTGGCCGACCACGGCCTTGCCGATCTCGGCGCGCAGGGCGGTCAGCGCGGCGCGCGGATCGATGGCGGGGGTAGCGGGTGCCGTGCCGGGGACGGAGCGGAGCTGGGCGGTTGCCTGGTCGGTCACGGGTTCCGAACCTGCCTTTCGAGGGCGTCGAGGTCGTCGGCGAGCCGCAGCAGTGCGGCGTCGTCGGTCGGGGGCGGGCCGTACAGCAGGGCCCGGACGTCCCCGGCGGGCCGCCCGGGCAGCCGGTCGGCCACCGCGACGCAGAGTGCGTCGGAGTCGGGTGCGCCGGCCCGGAGCGGGACGCCCAGGGCGGGGGCGAGGCGGTGGGCGGTGGCGCCGCGCAGCGCCTCGGCGGCGCGGCCGCGGGCCCTGGCCCGCCGGTAGAGGCGGGCGCGGCCCTCGGTGGTCTCGGCGGCGCGGACCACCACGGGCAGGTTCTCGCTGACCACCGGGCCGAGCCGGCGCCCGCGCCAGAGGGCGGCGAGCACGGCGGCGACGGCGAGTTGGTAGGCGGCCCAGTGCCAGCCGCTCGGCAGGAAGTCGCCGAAGGTCTTGGTGCGGGCGTCGTCGGGGAGCGGGACGGAGTAGTCGGGCAGGTGCCAGGTGAGGCGGGGCTGCGAGCCGAGCAGGCCGAGGGCGAGGGAGGCGTTGCCGTCCTCGGCCAGTTCACGGTTGTGCAGGAAGGTTCCGCTGCCGAGCACGATGACGTCGCGGTCGCCGTCGCCGACGGGGAGGCGGACCAGCGGGTAGCCGCGGCCGCGTGAGTAGCAGCCCTCGCCGCGGCTTCCGCTGGTGTAGAGCATGCCGCCCTGCTGGGCGCTGCCGGCCCGGACGGCTTCGGTGAGCGTGCAGTCCGCGGGGGTGGAGCGGAGGGCGGCGTACGCCGGTCCGCCCGCGTCGTCGGACAGCCGGATGCCGGGGGCGAGCGCGGTGAGCGCGGACGGGCCGGGGGCGACCAGCACCAGTCGCCGGTGGCGGGCGGCGGCGACGGCGCGCAGCTGGGCGGGGCTGAGCAGGTCGGGTTCGGGCAGCACGAGGGTGTCCTGGCCGGCCGGGGCGGTGGTCGGGTCGGTGGTCGACTCGGCCTTGAGGCCTTGGCGTTCGAGCAGGGCGACGACGGCGTGGGCGCCGTCGCGGTCGTAGGAGCGCGGGTCCAGCGCGGGGAAGCGGCGGTCCTGGCCGAGGGCGGACACGGCGGCGGCGCCGATCAGCAGGGCGGCGAGGACGGCCAGGTACCAGCGGGCCCGGCGCCAGAGGCCGCGGGTGGTGGGGGCGAGGCTGGTCGGGGCGTCGGTGGCGGGCGCCTGGGCGACGGGCGGGGGCGTGGGGACGGTACCGGTCATGCCGCGCCTCCCGGGGCCGGGGCCGGAACGGGGGCGCCGGCGGTGTCGGGTGCGAGGACCGGGCGGGTGCGCTCCAGTGTCCGGTCGAGGTCGTGCAGCAGCCGGTAGGCGTCCTGGTCGGCGGTGCGCTCGCCGTACGCGATGTCGTCGAAGGTCCGGGCGGCCGCGGCCAGGGCGGCGGCGTGCTCGGGCAGGGCCCGGCCGGCCTCGGTGGCGGCCTCGTCGGCGGTGCGGCCGGGGCGGGTGTCGAGCAGGGTGCGCTCCTCCAGGGCGCGCACCAGGGCGCGCATCTGCTCGCGGACGGCTTCGGTCCAGCGTCCGGCGGCGGCGTGCCCGGCGGCGTCCGCCCGGTACTGGTCGGCACTGCGCGGGCCCTCGGCGCCGTACACGTCCTGGACGGTGCGGGCGGCGCGGCGGGGCGCGCCGAGGCGCCACCAGAGCGCGGCGCCGATCAGCACCGCGACGACCACGAAGAGGATCAGGCCGGTGGTGCCGTCGGTGCCGCCGCCGGAGATGCTGTCGAGCGCGCCGGCGATGTGGTCGTAGATCCAGTCCGTGATCCGCTTCAGCACGGACGGGTCGTGCTTGTGGTACTCCGCGTCGAGCAGTTCGTCGCGGGCGGCCTCGCGCGCCGGGTCGCGCGGCACGGTGACCGGCGCGCCGCCGGCGGCGAGCAGCCTCTCCCCCCAGTTCGGCATCCGGCTCAGCGCCTCGCCGAGGTCGGGTCGCCCTGGGCGCCCCAGCCGCTGCCGCCGTGCTCGGGCAGGCCGGCCGCGCGGGCGAGCTCGATGTCCAGGGCCTCGCGGCGGATCCGCTGGTCGATGTAGACCAGCACGCCGACGGCGGCGATGAACGGGGTGGTGAAGGTGCCGGCGATGATCCCGGCGACCGCCATCAGCAGGATCATGGCGACGCCCCGGTCGGCGGCGTCGGGCAGGCCCTGGCCGTCGAGGCTCTCGAAGCCCAGCAGCACGCCGAGGAGCTGGAACGGGACGGCGACGACCACCGCGACGAGGAGTGCCAGCAGGTAGCTCAGCACGGTGATGCCGAGGACCCGCCACCAGGCGCCGCGGACCAGGCGCCGCGAGCGCGACAGCGCCGTCAGCGCGCCCTGCTTCTCCAGCATCAGGGCCGGGGCGGCGAGGCTGAAGCGGATCCACAGCCAGAGGGCGACCGGAACGGTCAGCAGGCCGAGCAGGCTCAGCAGGCCGGCGAGGGCGTCGGAGCCCCCGCCGGCGAGGCCGTAGCCGGCCAGCGGGGCGAAGCCGAGCAGGATCACACCGGGGCCCAGCAGGGCCGTGAGGAGGGTCAGCCCGAGCAGCTGGAGCAGCCGGGGACGGGCGTCGCGCCAGGCCTCCCCGGCGGTCACGGACCGGCCGAGGACGGCGCGGCTGACCACGATGGTGAGCAGCGCGGTGGCGAACACGTTGAGCAGCAGCTCCAGCGGCATCCCGGCCAGCATCCGCAGGGTCTGGGTGGAGTCGCCGGTCTTCCCCTTGACCAGCAGGTCGACCAGGACGGAGCCGGCCTGGGAGACCACGGCGAGGCCGAGTGAGAGCGAGAGCACGGTGCGCCAGTGCCGGCGGACGGTGGTGACGGCACCGTCCAGCAGTTCGCCGAAGCTCAGCGGGCGCAGCGGGATGACGCCCGGCTTGGGGCTCGCGGGGGTGCCCCAGCCGTACGGGCGGTGGCCGCCGGGGGGCTGCTGCCCCCACTGCTGTCCCCATTGCTGCCCCCACGGCTGTCCGTTCCGGCTGTCGCCGGCCGGGCCGGGCAGGCCGGGGGCGGCCTGCGGTGGTGCCGACGGCCCGGGCACGGCGGCGGGCGCGTCGGCCGGGGGCCGGGCGTCGTCGCGGGGCGGCTCGGACGAGCTGGGCGAGGCCCAGCCCGGGGTGTCGGTCATCACTGCTCCTCGGAGGGCGTCACGGGCGCGACTGCGAACGGATCTTCCGCCCGCGCGCAGCGCCCATCGTGCCATGGGGCCGGAAACCGGCCCCATGGCGATCCGGTTGCTGATCGACAACGGTCCTGCGCGGTGGGTCGGGGGGTGGTCCGCGGCGGGTCCGGAAAGGGGCCGGAGGCGGTCCGGAGGCGGTTCCGGCGGGCACATTCGCCCGGTATGGCCGAAATGCACCGGTGGGGGAGTTGGCCGTTCTGGAGCATTGGCACTGCTGTGCGGCAGGTCACAATCCGGTAATGAGAAGATGGACGCATGAAGGGACGCGTCCTCGTCGTTGATGACGACTCCGCACTGGCCGAGATGCTCGGCATCGTGCTGCGTGGTGAGGGTTTTGAGCCGTTTTTCGTCGCGGATGGGGACAGGGCGCTAGCCGCGTTCCGGGAGACCAAGCCCGACCTGGTCCTGCTCGACCTGATGCTGCCAGGTCGGGACGGCATCGACGTGTGCCGGCAGATCCGGGCGGAGTCGGGCATTCCGATCGTGATGCTGACCGCGAAGACCGACACGGTCGACGTGGTGGTGGGCCTGGAGTCGGGCGCCGACGACTACGTCACCAAGCCGTTCAAGCCCAAGGAGCTGGTGGCCCGGGTGCGCGCCCGGCTGCGCCGGGCCGAGGAGCCCACGCCCGAGCAGCTGACCATCGGCGACCTGGTGATCGACGTGGCCGGCCACTCGGTGAAGCGGGACGGCCGGGGCATCCCGCTGACCCCGCTGGAGTTCGACCTGCTGGTCGCGCTGGCCCGCAAGCCCTGGCAGGTGTTCACCCGCGAGGTGCTGCTGGAGCAGGTCTGGGGCTACCGCCACGCGGCGGACACCCGTCTGGTCAACGTCCATGTGCAGCGCCTGCGTTCCAAGATCGAGAAGGACCCGGAGCGCCCCGAGATCGTGGTGACCGTCCGCGGCGTCGGATACAAGGCCGGACCCAGCTGACGTGACGGACCGGGCAGACGACACCCCGTCGGGTTCCGCGACCGACGGGGCCGGGGCCGTGCGCGGCGACGTGCTGAGTTCGACCACCCGCCGCCGGCGCGGCCCTTCCGCCGTGGTCGCGCTGGTGAAGCGTCAGCTGCGGCGTCCCGTGCACCGGGTGGCCGCGCTCTACCGCCGGTCGATCCAGCTGCGCGTGGTCGCGGTGTCCCTGCTGGCGTCCATCGCGGTCGTCCTGGTGCTGGGCGTGGTCGTCGTGGCGCAGGTGCGCACCGGCCTGCTCGACACCAAGATGGACGCCGCCCGCGCGCAGGCCCGGATCGGCTTCCAGGTCGAGCAGAAGAAGATCGACGAGGCCCGGGACCAGAAGCTGCGGGGCACCGCCGACCCGACCGTCGACGAGACCGGCACCTGGCTGCTGCGGCAGGTCAACGATCTGGCCGGGAGCGGGCAGACCGTCTACTCGGTGATCGCGATGGCCCCCGGCACCGGCGCCGTCGTCCCCGACACCGCCGGCTTCGCGCCGCGCTACTCGGGCGACATCCAGCCGATCAGCATTCCGGACAGCCTGCGGGCCAAGCTGGCCACCGAGCCCGGCCAGATGTTCGACCAGCCGACCCGGATCCACCGCTCGCCCGGCAGCAGCGTCAAGTCCGAGCCCGGGCTGGCCCTCGGCATGCAGTTCGTCGGCCCGGCCGGCACGCCGTACCAGATGTTCTACGTGTTCTCCTTCGGACAGGAGACCGACACCCTCAACCTGGTCACCGGCACCCTGGCGACCGCCGGGGTGTTCGTGGTGATCCTCATGGGCGGCATCGCCTGGGTCGTGGTGCGCCAGGTGGTCACCCCGGTGCGGATGGCCGCCGGGATCTCCGAGCGGCTCGCCGACGGCCACCTCGAGGAGCGGATGAAGGTCACCGGGACGGACGACATCGCCCGCCTCGGCGAGTCCTTCAACCGGATGGCCAACGCCCTCCAGGCGCAGATCCGGCAGCTGGAGGAGCTGTCCCGGGTGCAGCGCCGGTTCGTCTCGGACGTTTCGCACGAGCTGCGCACCCCGCTGACCACGGTCCGGATGGCCGCCGACCTCATCTACGACAGCCGCGAGGACCTGGACCCGATGGCGGCCCGCTCGGCGGAGCTGCTCCAGGGCCAGCTGGACCGCTTCGAGTCGCTGCTCGCGGACCTGCTGGAGATCAGCCGCTTCGACGCCGGCGCCGCGATCCTGGACGCCGAGCCGGTCGACCTGCGCGAGATCGTCGCCCGGGTGGTCGAGGCCGCCGAACCGCTCGCCGAGGCCAAGGGCAGTGCCGTGGTGATCCGAGGTGACGGCGAGCCGGTGCTGGCCGAGGTGGACTCCCGCCGGATCGAGCGCATCCTGCGCAACCTGGTGGTCAACGCCCTGGAGCACGGCGAGGGCCGTGACGTGGTGGTCCGGCTGGGCTCCGCGGACGGCGCGGTCGCGGTCGGCGTGCGCGACTACGGCATCGGCCTCAAGCCGGGCGAGGCGTCCCGGGTGTTCCACCGCTTCTGGCGGGCCGACCCGTCCCGGGTGCGGACCACCGGCGGCACCGGGCTGGGCCTGTCCATCGCGGTCGAGGACGCCCATCTGCACGGCGGCTGGCTCCAGGCCTGGGGCGAGCCCGGCGGCGGCTCGCACTTCCGGCTCACCCTGCCGCGCACCCGCGGCGGGGAGATCACCCGGGCGCCGTTCCGGCTGGAGCCGGAGGACTCCCGCAACAACCGGGGACTGGGGGCGCAGGGCACGCCGTACCGGCGGGCGATCAGCCCGGCCGGGTCGACGGCGACGGCCGCCGTCGACGACCAGGCGGAGACGCCGGAGGCGGTGGGCAACAGCCTCGGCAGCGGGCTGGGCGGGGTGCTGAACATCGGCCCCGGGCTGGGCCGGCGCCGGCTTCCCGAGGGGCCGCGCGCGGACCCCTCGGGCGTGTGGACGGCCGCCGGGTACGGGACCACCGGCGCCCAGGTCATGGTGGACCCGACGCCCGGACGGCCGTCGGTGGCACAGCGGACGGCGGAGCCGGACGTGACAGGCGGGACGACGGACGCGGAGGGGTCGCAGCGTGCGAGGGACGAGCAACAGGACTGAGCCGCGGCTCCTCGCGGTGGTCGGCACGCTGCTCGGCGCCCTGGTGGCGAGCGGCTGCGCGGCCATGCCGGACTCCGGCGGCATCACCAGGGTCGAGCTGTCCCAGGGCGCGGCCGACAAGAACCTGCAGGCCCGGGTCTACCCGGTGGCGCCCAGCCGGGGCGCCAAGCCGCGCGAGCTGCTGACCGGGTTCCTGGACGCGGTGACCGCCGACGAGGGGTACGACACCGCGCGCAAGTACCTCACCGAGAGTGCCGCCGCGGAGTGGAAGCCGGAGTCGGGGATCCGGGTGTACTCGTCCACGACCATCCCGAGCGGCCAGGACGTCACCGACGCGGACACCACGGTCACGGTGCCGGTGAGCGGGCAGTGGGTCGCCTCCGTCGACGAGAAGCACTCGTTCAAGCTGGTCTTCGGGCAGAACAACGTCTCCTCCGACTTCACCTTCGTCCGGGAGAAGGACGAGTGGCGGATCGACAAGCTGCCGCCCGAGGTGATCATGAACGAGACCAACTTCCGGAACAGCTTCCGGCAGGTCGAGCGGTTCTTCTACACCGCGCCCGACCCGTCGGCGGTGGCCTCCGGGAACGTCGGCCAGGAGGTGCTGGTGGCCGACCCGATCTACCTGCGACGCCGGATAGACCCGCTGACCTCGGCGGCCCAGGCGGTGGCCGACGGGCCCTCGACGTGGCTCTCGCCGGTGGTCCGGACGGCGTTCCCGGGCGGCGCCAGGGCCGAGCGGGTGGCGATCGACGACAGCAGGGTCGCCCATGTGCAGCTCGGCGGGGCCGACCTCGGCGAGCCGATGGCCTGCCGGCGGATGGCGACCCAGCTCTTCTACACCCTCGCCGACCAGGGCAAGGGCCAGGTCGAGCGGCTGGAGCTGAAGGGGCAGCGCGGTTCCTGCACCGTGGGCCGCGGCGACGAGCCGCCCACCGGCCCCGGCGCGCTGGCCGGGCCGACGCCCCCGACGCAGTACTACCAGCGCGCCGACGGTGCCCTGGTGTCGACCGACGAGGGGCGCCCGGGCGATCCGGTCCGCGGCGTCCTCGGCAAGCCGCAGTCGAACACCAAGCCGCCGCTCGGCGCCGTCGCGGTCAGCCGCAGCGGCACCCAGGCCGCGGCGATCAGCGAGGACGGGCACCAGGTCTACTCGGTGCCGATCGCGGACAGCGCGGTGGCCATGGGCGAGCCGGTGCTCAGCTCGCCGGCCAAGGGCGGCGACAAGGAGGACGGCTTCGCCTCGCCCAGCTGGGACGGCCGCGGCGACCTCTGGGTGGTGGACCGCAACAAGCAGAGCCCGCGGGTGATGATGGTGCGCGGCGCCAAGCCGTACCCCGTGTCGGTCGAGGGGCTGCTGCCCGGGCAGAGCGTGCACGCGCTGAAGATCTCCTCGGACGGTGTCCGGGTCGCCCTGGTGGTCAAGTCGCCGGGGGTGGCCGCCAGCTCGCTGAAGTTCGGACGGGTGGTGCACGGCGGCACGCCGCAGGCGCCCACCGTGACGATCAACGGAGTGCACCAGGCCGCTGCCACGCTCACCGACGTCGCCTCGGTGTCCTGGGCGGAGACCGACCAGCTGCTGGTGCTCGGCAAGGAGGCCGACCGGACCCAGCAGCTGTACTTCATCAGCACCGACGGCTCGCAGAGCACGGACACCCAGTTGCAGAGCGCCGAGAGCATGACGACCGTCGCGGCCTCGGAGTCCCGGGGGGACAGCCTGACCCAGGCGCCACCGGTGCTCGCGATGGGCGAGGTCAAGCAGGCGGACGGCAAGCCGAGCGAGATCAAGGCCTTCCGCCTGGTCAACCACCAGTGGCGGGAAGCCTCGCTGATCGACAAGCCCAAGTCCTTCTTCTACGCGGGCTGACGGCGCGTCCGGGCGGGCGCGGGCCTTCCCGGCGCCCGCCGCGCGGGCCCTCGCGGTGGCGGCGGCGGTCAGCCGGCCGGGTGCACCGTGGCCGCGACCGTGGCACCGGCCCGGGCCGGCAGGCCGGCGTCGGCCAGCGCCCGGGCGGCCTCGGCGAGGCTGGCCCCGGTGGTGACCAGGTCGTCCACCAGCACCGGGTGACGGCCCGCCAGGCCCGTCCGCCCGGTCCGGGCACGCGGCAGCACGGTGAGCGCGCCGTGCAGGTTGCGGCGCCGCTCGGCCGCGTTCAGTCCGGCCTGGTCGGCGACCGGCCGGGCGTGCCGCAGCAGTGGCACGGCCCGGACGTCCAGGCCGGCCCGGCGCAGTGAGCGGGCGGCCGCCCCGGCCAGCCGCAGCGTCGGATCGTGCCCGCGGGCGCGGACGGCCGAGCGCGTGGAGGGCATCGGGACCAGCAGCAGCGGCGCGGCACCGGCCCGTGCCCCCAGGGCGGAGCGCACCGCCCGGCCGAGGGCCTCGCCGAGCGGCCCGGCCAGCCGCAGCGCGCCGCGCTCCTTGTGGGCGAGCAGCAACTGCCGGACCGGATCGGTGTACGGCGCGGCGGCGTGCGTCCAGGGCAGCAGGGTGGGGGCGGGCCGGGCGGTGGCCAGCACGTGCCGGCAGGCCGGGCAGAGCTGGGCGCGCTCGCTGCCGCAGCCCGCGCAGTCGACGGGCAGCAGGACGTCCAGCAGTCCGGTCAGTGCGTGGCCGAACGGCCCTTGGACGGACGTCGGACGGGTGGCGGAGGAGGACGGCGGCACGGCTGCTCCTGGCGGCGGCAGGCACGGAGAGTCAGCACAGAATCCGCCGTATGGGGGGCGTTGTCCAGCTATTTACCCTTACTTCACCCACGAGAGGGTAGACAGGGTGCACCAGCTTGACCGCCCGACCGCAGTATCGGGTCATACCCTCCTTGCCGCCTGGGGAGGCGAAAATCCCGTGTGAGGTGTTCGATAAGGCCCAGGGGGTTTCAAACGTCCCTGGTGGGGAGGAAGTGAGGTGAGGGCCAGTCGTTTCCCGCCGCTGGCGGCGGGGGGCGGGGGGCCGGCAGTGGATGGGCTGGTCCAGCTGGGTCTCAGTCCGGTCCGGTAGCACCCGGATCGGCGTCAGCACGAGGGATCGGAGTTCTGCGTGGACATCGTCGTCAAGGGCCGCAAGACCGAGGTGCCCAAGAGGTTCCGCGAGCACGTGGCCGAGAAGCTGGAGAAGGTCCAGAAGTTCGACGCCAAGGCCATCAGCCTCGACGTCGAGGTGTCCAAGGAGCACAATCCGCGGCAGGCCGACCGCTCCGATCGGGTGGAGATCACTCTCCGCAGCCGCGGCCCCGTGATCCGGGCCGAAGCCGCCGCCGGGGACCCGTACGCGGCGCTCGACCTGGCCTCGGCGAAGCTCGACGCGCAGCTGCGCAAGTCCGCGGACCGGCGTCGGGTGCACAAGGGCGGCGCGAACGGCCGCACCCCGATCAGCGTCGCCGAGGCGACCGCGGCCCTGGCCGCGCTCCCGGACACGACGGCGCCGGAGGGCGAGACGAACGGCGCCGTCCGCAAGACCATGATGGGATCCCTGGAAGTGGAGGGCGAAGGCCCGCTGGTAGTCCGGGAGAAGACGCACCCGGCCGCCCCCATGGCGCTGGACCAGGCGCTCTACGAGATGGAGCTGGTCGGCCACGACTTCTACCTCTTCGTGGAGAAGGACAGCGGCCTGCCGAGCGTGGTCTACCGTCGGCACGGTTACCACTACGGCGTCATCCACCTGCAGACCGACCTCGCGGCAGGGCCGGGCGGCGGGGCGGGCGGCGCGATCGGCGGGTCCGACGACGAGGACTGACCGTCCCAGCAGCGATGGAGGGGTGACCCCGGCGGCCGTGGCCGCCGGGGTCACCGGCGTTCGGGGCGCGTGCGGCGCTCCGGGTGGGTCCGGCGGTTCGGGGCGCCCGGCGGTTCGGGGTGCCCGGCGGGAGGGGTCACCCGATGCGGGGCGATCGGCACCGGAGGGTGACCGTGGCGGGTGCGGGGCGTGGAATGATTGGCGCACGACGACCCGCGAAGGGGGAGGAGCGGATGGGGGATCACTTCGGGCTGGGGCCCGGGGTCGGGCCAGGGCTGCCGTTGGGGGCGGACGAGGAGTCCGCGTACGGGCCGCGCCGGAGTGAGCCGATCCGCGTCCTGGTGGTGGACGACCACGCGCTGTTCCGCCGCGGGCTGGAGATCGTCCTCGCGGAGGAACCGGACATCAAGGTCGTCGGCGAGGCGGGCGACGGGGCGGAGGCCGTGCTGAAGGCCGCCGACCTGCTGCCCGACATCATCCTCATGGACGTCCGGATGCCGCGCCGCAGCGGGATCGAGGCCTGCACGGCGATCAAGGACGTGGCGCCCAGCACCAAGATCATCATGCTGACGATAAGCGACGAGGAGGCCGACCTCTACGAGGCGATCAAGGCGGGGGCCACCGGCTACCTGCTCAAGGAGATCTCCACCGACGAGGTCGCCACCGCGATCCGCGCCGTCGCCGACGGGCAGTCGCAGATCAGCCCCTCGATGGCGTCCAAGCTGCTCACCGAGTTCAAGTCGATGATCCAGCGGCGCTCCGACGACCGGGACCTGGTGCCCGCGCCCCGGCTCACCGACCGGGAGCTGGAGGTGCTCAAGCTGGTGGCCACCGGGATGAACAACCGGGAGATCGCCAAGGAGCTGTTCATCAGCGAGAACACCGTGAAGAACCACGTGCGCAACATCCTGGAGAAGCTCCAGCTGCACTCCAGGATGGAGGCCGTGGTGTACGCGATGCGGGAGAAGATCCTCGAAATAGGGTGAACCGGGCGGGGCCTAGCGCTCCGTCAGCAGCTTCTCCAGGGTCGGGCGCAGCCGCTCGTCGTGCAGCGTCCCGACCCGCACCTCGTCGCAGCCGACCCAGGCGGCCGCCTCGCGCAGGGCCGTCGCCAGGGCCTCGACGTGGCGGTCGCCGCCTCCGCGGCCGTCCAGTGAGACCTGCCGGGCGACCAGGGTGCGCCCCTCGCGGGCCGGGTCGACCCGGCCGACCAGTCGGCCGCCGGTCAGCAGCGGCATCGCGAAGTAGCCGTGCACCCGCTTGTGCTTGGGCGTGTACGCCTCCAGCCGGTGCGTCATCCCGAAGATCCGCTCGGTGCGGGCGCGGTCCCAGACCAGCGAGTCGAACGGCGAGAGCAGCGTGGTGCGGTGGCGCCCGCGCGGGGCGGTGGCGAGGGCGGTCGGGTCGGCCCAGGCCGGGGCCGGGGAGCCGTCCGGGCCCCAGCCGGCCACCTCGACCGGGACGAGCCCGCTGTCGGCGAGCACCGGGTCCAACTGTTCGGCGCGCAGCCGGTGGTAGTCCAGCAGATCGGCCCGGGTGGCCACGCCGAGCGCGGCGCCGGCCTGGGCGACCAGGGTGCGCACGCACTCCTCGTCCGACCGGTCCTGGCCGAACAGGGTGTCCGGGATGGCCTGTTCGGCCAGTGCGTAGACCCGCTTCCAGCTCCGGCGCTCGGTGCAGACCACGTCGCCGAAGGCCAGTGCCCGCTCGACCGCGATCTTGGTGTCGGACCAGTCCCACCACTCGGCGGTCCGCTTGGCGCCGCCCAGTTCGGTGGAGGTCAACGGCCCCTCGGCGCGCAGCTTGTCGAGTACGGCGCGGTAGGTCTCGGGCGTGACCTGGTGGCCCCAGAGGTGGCCGCGGTCGCGGTAGCGGCGGCGCCGGAAGGCGAACAGCGGCCACTCCTCGACCGGCAGCACGCAGGCGGCGTGCGACCAGTACTCGAAGCTCGTGCCGCCGCCCCAGTACGCCGCCTCGACGGCCGGGCGGCCGACCGCGCCGAGGCGGGCGTACGGCACCAGCTCGTGCGAACGGGCGAGCACCGAGATGGTGTCCAGCTGGACGGCGCCCAGGTGCCGCAGCACCCCGCGCACCCCGCCGCGCCGGTCCGGCGCGCCCAGCAGGCCCTGCGCGCGCAGGGCGATCCGGCGGGCGTCGTCCGCGCCGAGGACGGCGACGGGGGCGGGGCGGGCGGCAGCGGGGCGGGCGGCAGCGGCGGTCATGCCGGCGAGCGTAGTCCGGGGTACCGACAACGCGGATCCGGCACCGGGGCTGCGGCCCGGGGCGGAGCGGGGCGCGGGCTCAGGCCAGGTCGGAGGGGAGCAGGGAGGCGATCCAGGCGTCGTGGAAGACGCCGCGCTGCTCGGCGTACGAGCGCAGGGTGCCCTCGAAGCGGTAGCCGGCCTTCGTGGCGACCGCGCGGGAGCCCTCGTTCCCGACGTAGGCCTGCCACTCCAGGCGGCGCAGGCCGAGCTCGCGCAGGCCGAAGCGGGAGACGGCGCGGGCCGCCTCGGTGGTGTATCCGCGGCCGCGGAACTCCTTCACGGCCCACCAGCCGATCTCGGCGGAGCCCGGGTCGTGGGGGCGCAGGACGAGCCCCTGGGACCCGACCAGGGCGCCGGACTCGCGCTCGAACACGCACCAGATCCGGTTGGCTCCGGTGCGCCAGCCCTCGATGGCGAGATCGCGCACGAAGAACTCCGCGTCCTCGCGCCGGTACGGCGACGGAACGACGGTCCAGCGCTGGATCTCCGGGTCCTGGCAGGCGGCGAACACCGCGTCGATGTCGGATTCCTGCGGGGCGCGCAGGACGAGCCGTTCGGTGGTGAGGATGACCGGTTCGGTGCTGGTTTCTTCCATGAACGGATTATTTCGCCGGGCGAGGAAAGCGGGCATCCGATTATTCCGCCGCTCCGCGCGCCCTGCGAGCGGCCAACTCTCCGGCTATCCGACCGTTTTGCCCCGGTGGACGGTGCTATCGGGCCATGTGCCCGCGGGGGTGACACGGGAATACCGTGCTGACGCACCTCCCGGGGGGTTGGACTCCTCGCATACGATGGCCCGTGCGGTGGGGTGGACCCCCCGTGCAGTCGTCCAGTGCCAATACAGGCAAGGAGCCCGCTCACGTGTCCGTCTTCGACAAGATCCTGCGCGCCGGCGAGGGCAAGATCCTTCGCAAGCTGCAGCGGATTGCCGCCCAGGTCAACTCCATCGAAGAGGACTTCGTCAACCTCACCGACGCCGAGCTGCGCGCACTGACCGACGAGTACAAGCAGCGGCTCGCGGACGGCGAGAGCCTGGACGACATCCTCCCCGAGGCGTTCGCCACCGTCCGCGAGGCCGCCAAGCGCGTGCTCGGCCAGCGGCACTACGACGTCCAGCTGATGGGTGGCGCGGCCCTGCACCACGGGTACGTCGCCGAGATGCGCACCGGTGAGGGCAAGACCCTCGTCGGCACCCTGCCCGCGTACCTGAACGCGCTGACCGGCAAGGGCGTCCACCTGATCACCGTCAACGACTACCTCGCCGAGCGCGACTCGGAGTGGATGGGCCGGGTGCACCGCTTCCTCGGCCTCGAAGTCGGCGTGATCCTGGCCAACATGACGCCCGCCGAGCGCAAGCGCCAGTACGGGATGGACATCACGTACGGCACGAACAACGAGTTCGGCTTCGACTACCTGCGCGACAACATGGCCTGGTCGCAGGACGAACTCGTCCAGCGCGGCCACTACTTCGCGGTCGTCGACGAGGTCGACTCGATCCTCATCGACGAGGCCCGCACCCCGCTGATCATCTCCGGCCCGGCGGACCAGGCGACCAAGTGGTACGCGGACTTCGCCAAGCTGGTGCTGCGCCTGAAGATCGACCGGGACTACGAGGTCGACGAGAAGAAGCGCACCGTCGGCATCCTGGAGGAGGGTGTCACCCGGGTCGAGGACTACCTGGGCATCGACAACCTCTACGAGTCGGTGAACACCCCGCTGGTCGGCTTCCTGAACAACGCCATCAAGGCGAAGGAGCTGTACAAGCGGGACAAGGACTACGTCGTGATGAACGGCGAGGTCATGATCGTCGACGAGCACACCGGCCGGATCCTGGCCGGCCGCCGCTACAACGAGGGCATGCACCAGGCGATCGAGGCCAAGGAGGGGGTGGAGGTCCAGAACGAGAACCAGACCCTGGCCACCATCACCCTGCAGAACTTCTTCCGCCTGTACGACAAGCTCGCGGGCATGACCGGTACCGGCACCACCGAGGCCGCCGAGTTCCACCAGATCTACAAGCTCGGCGTGGTGCCGATCCCGACCAACAGGACGCCGCTGCGCATCGACCAGCCCGACCTGATCTACAAGTCGGAGCCGGCCAAGTTCGCCGCCGTGGTCGAGGACATCGCCGAGAAGCACGAGAAGGGCCAGCCGGTGCTGGTCGGCACCGTGTCGGTCGAGAAGTCCGAGTACCTGTCGCAGGAGCTGCGCAAGCGCGGCATCCCGCACGAGGTGCTGAACGCCAAGCACCACGAGCGCGAGGCGCAGATCGTCGCGCAGGCCGGCCGCAAGGGCGCCGTCACCGTCGCCACCAACATGGCCGGCCGCGGCACCGACATCATGCTGGGCGGCAACGCCGACCACCTGGCCGCCGCCGAGCTGGCGCAGCGCGGGCTGACCCCGACGGACACCCCGGAGGAGTACGAGGCCGCCTTCCCGACCGCGCTGGAGAAGGCCAAGGCCTCGGTGAAGGCCGAGCAGGACGAGGTCAAGGAGGCCGGTGGCCTCTACGTCCTCGGTACCGAGCGGCACGAGTCCCGCCGGATCGACAACCAGCTGCGCGGCCGTTCCGGCCGTCAGGGCGACCCGGGCGAGTCCCGCTTCTACCTGTCGCTGGGTGACGACCTGATGCGCCTGTTCAAGGCCGGCATGGTCGAGCGCGTGCTCTCCATGGCCAACGTGCCCGAGGACGTGCCGATCGAGTCCAAGATGGTCACCCGCGCCATCGCCTCCGCGCAGACCCAGGTCGAGCAGCAGAACTTCGAGATCCGCAAGAACGTCCTCAAGTACGACGAGGTGCTCAACCGCCAGCGCGAGGTCATCTACGGCGAGCGCCGCCGGGTGCTGGAGGGCGAGGACCTCCAGGAGCAGGTCGGCCACTTCATGGACGACACCGTCGAGGCGTACGTCCGGGCCGCCACCGGTGAGGGCTTCGAGGACGACTGGGACCTGGACAAGCTCTGGACGGCGCTCAAGCAGCTCTACCCCGTCACCCTGGACCTGGACGAGCTGGAGGAGGAGGCCGGCGGCCGGGCCGGTCTGACCCCCGAGTTCCTGATCAAGTCCGTCCAGGAGGACATCCAGGGGCAGTACGGCGCCCGCGAGGACCAGCTGGGCGCGGAGATCATGCGCGAGCTGGAGCGCCGGGTCGTGCTGTCGGTGCTGGACCGCCGCTGGCGCGAGCACCTCTACGAGATGGACTACCTCCAGGAGGGCATCGGCCTGCGGGCCATGGCGCAGCGCGACCCGCTGGTCGAGTACCAGCGCGAGGGCTTCGACATGTTCACCGCGATGATGGAGGGCATCAAGGAGGAGTCCGTCGGCTACCTGTTCAACCTGGAGGTCCAGGTCGAGCAGCAGGTCGAGGAGGTCCCGGTCGAGGACGCCCAGGTGGTGCTCGACAAGCTGGAGAAGGACGCCGCCCGCCCGGAGATCAAGGCCAAGGGCCTGGAGGCCCCGAAGCCGCAGCGGCTGCACTACACGGCCCCCTCGGACGAGGTCGGCGGCGGTGTCGTCGAGGGCGACTTCGAGGACCTCGCGCCGGAGGACGAGGGCGACGGCCTGACCCGCGCCGAGCGCCGCAAGGCCGCGAAGTCGGCCAAGGGCCGCCGCCGCAAGGGCTGAGCCGGCCGCCGGACACCAGCCAGGACGCCACGCAGGGCGCCGTTCCCGGACCGGGACGGCGCCCTGCGCCGTACCGTGCCGTCGGGGGTGCGACAGGGCGTTCACCGGGCCTCCACGGCGGTGCACTGCCACTGCCCGGCCGGGCCGCGCTGCTCCAGCCGGAAGGCCACCATGTGGTGGCGCCGGCCGAGGTCGACCCGTACGCAGGCCTCGACCGCGTCCGGGGAGGGCGAGCGGTCGTGCACCGGGCCGAGCCGGGGCCGGTCGGCGGGGCCGCCGCGGCGCAGCGCGCCGGCCCGGACCAGGGAGGCGAGCTGCCCGTAGCCGTCCAGGCTGGTGTGCCGCATCAGCTGGCCGGAGGGCCGTGCGCCGGTGAGCACCTCGACGAGCTGGTGGGCGAACCGGGCGGCCAGCGCCCCGGAGGCGGGCCCGGGGGAGGCGGTGCAGGCGGCGCGCGGGTGGCGCGGGCGGCGGCCGGCCGGGTCGCAGGCGCCGGCGTCGCGCGGACGGCGGTGCGGGCGGGCGGTGAGGTGGGCGTCGAACCGGACGGTCACGGGGGTGGCTCCTCGGCTGGGTGGTGCGGGTACGGACGGGTCCAGGCTGGGGGCGTCCGGAGCGGGGCGGCAACGGGTTTCCGGGGCGCCGGGGGCGGTCCGGCGAGTTCACCTATCCGGGTGAACCGACCGGTGCGGCGACGGGCCGGACGGGCCGCCCGACGGCGTCCGGTTGACGTGCGGGGGCGGACCGTACGGCCCGAAAGGGGACGCTCCGACTGGGCGGACCGGGTGGCGGCGCCCGGCCGCCGCGGTGCGCGGTACCGGCCCGGAGCGCACCGTCGGGCCCCGACCGGGAGCGGACGGCCCGGGACCGGAGGTGATCACGGGCCGCCCGGCGGCGCCTATTCTTGGGGCGCTGGAGTCTTGGGGCGCTGGAGATGTGGTGCCGCTGGACGAACCCCGCTGGACGAACCGGAGAGTGCCACCGATGCGCGTGTACGTGCCCACCACCCTGACCGGCCTGGCGGCGGCGCACGAGGGCGGCGCCCTGGACCAGTCCGCCGCTTACGCCGTGACGCCCGCACTGCGCGAGTGGTACGTCAGCGACGACCTGGAGGAGCTGGAGTACGCGGCGCTGAACCGGGCCGCGCAGTCCTCGCTGCGGCTGCTGGCCGCCGACCCGCAGGCCCCGTGCCGCCGGGTCGTGGTCGCGCTGGACGTGGCCGACGCGTCGGTGCGGCCCTTCCCCGGGGACGAGTACCAGGACCAGGCCTCGCTCGGCCGGGTGGTGCTGGCCGGCCCGGTGCGGCTGGCCAAGGCCGCCGCGGTGCACGCCGACGTGGCCGACGACGAGGTGGTCACGGACGTCGCGGCGGCGGTGGCGGCGGTGGCCGCGGCCGACGCGGGCGACCAGGACGCCCAGTTCACCGTGGACGGCGCCGAGGACCACGACCTGCTCTGGTACGCGACCCAGGAGATCCCCTCCCTGTTCGCGTGAGGTCCGTCCTACCGGCGTGTCACCCGGTCGGGTTACCGTTTCACCCTGTGCGCACTCACATCGTTTGGGACTGGAACGGCACGCTCTTCCACGACATGGAGGCGGTGCTCGGGGCGAGCAATGCCGCGTTCGCGACCATCGGCATCGGGCCGATGAGCCTCCAGGAGTACCGCGAGCAGTACGAGATCCCGATCCCCCGGTTCTACGAGAGGCTGCTCGGCCGGATGCCCTCCACGGAGGAGTGGCTGCGGCTCGACGACGCCTTCCACGACCACTACCGGGAGCTCAGCCGCGCCTGCGGGCTGACCGAGGGCGTGCGCGAGCTGATGGACGGCTGGCGGGAGGCCGGGAACAGCCAGTCGCTGCTGTCGATGTACGAGCACGACGCGCTGGTCCCGCTGGTCGAGACCTTCGGCCTGGCCGGCGGCTTCCTGCGGGTGGACGGCCGCAGCGGCCCGTCCGGCGGCCAGAAGGCGGAGCACCTGACCCGGCACCTGGCCGCGCTCGGCGAGCGGGTGGACCCGGCCCGTACGGTGCTGATCGGCGACGCCGCGGACGACGCCCGGGCGGCGCTCGACGCGGGCGCCCACGCGGTGCTCTACACCGGCGGTTCGCACACCCGGGAGAAGCTGGAGCCGGTCGGCGTCCCGGTGGTGGACAGCCTGGCCGAGGCGGTCGAGCTGGCGGGCCGGATCGCGGGCTGAAGCCAGGCCCGCCGTCCCGGGCCGGATCGCGGGCTGAAGCCAGGTCCGCCCGGAAGCGGGCGGGCGTGGCCGGGCGTGGCCGGACGTGGCGGGCGCCACGTCCGCCGTCCGCGTGTCTGAACGGGCGGATCGCGCCCCGGCTGGTCAGGCTGGTGTCACACCCGACCAGCCGCCAGGACGGAGCCGCCATGCCCATCGACGCAGTCACCGAGGTGCCGGTGCCGGTCAACGAGCCGGTGCAGGTGTACGCCCCCGGCAGCCCGGAGCGGGACCGGCTGGTCCGGCGCCTGGACGAGCTGGCCGCCGAGCAGGTCCCGCTGCCGATGACCATCGGTGGCGAGCAGCGCTTCGGCGGCGGCGAGCGGATCGAGGTCGTCCAGCCGCACCACCACGCCGCCAAGCTGGGTGTGCTCGGCAACGCCACCCGGGAGGACGCCCGGTCGGCGGTGGACGCGGCGCTGGCCGCCGGGCGGCAGTGGCGCTCGCTCTCCTTCGACGACCGCGCTGCGGTCTTCCTGCGCGCCGCCGACCTGCTGGCCGGCCCCTGGCGGGAGACGCTCAACGCGGCCACCATGCTCGGCCAGTCCAAGACCGTGCAGCAGGCGGAGATCGACTCGGCCTGCGAGCTGATCGACTTCTGGCGGTTCAACGTCCACTTCGCCCGGCGGATCCTGGCCGACCAGCCGGCCTCCTCGCCCGGCGTGTGGAACCGCACCGACCACCGTCCGCTGGAAGGTTTCGTCTACGCCGTCACCCCGTTCAACTTCACCGCGATCGCCGGCAACCTGCCCACCGCCCCGGCGCTGCTGGGCAACACCGTGGTCTGGAAGCCCGCGCCGACCCAGACCCTGGCCGCGTACCACCTGATGCGGCTGCTGGAGGCGGCCGGTCTGCCGCCCGGGGTGATCAACCTGGTGACCGGCGACGGCCTCCAGGTCTCCCCGGTCGTGCTGGCCGACCCGGCCTTCGCCGGGCTGCACTTCACCGGCTCCACCGCCACCTTCCAGTCCCTGTGGCAGACCATCGGCGCCAACATCGGCGGCTACCGCGCGTACCCGAGGATCGTCGGCGAGACCGGCGGCAAGGACTTCCTGCTGGCCCACCGCTCGGCGGACCCGGAGATCCTGCGGACCGCGCTGATCCGCGGCGCCTTCGAGTACCAGGGCCAGAAGTGCTCGGCGCTCTCCCGTGCGTACCTTCCGCGCAGCCTCTGGCAGCGGATCAAGGACGACTTCCTGGCCGAGGTGGACGCGCTCGCGGTGGGCGACGTGACGGACCTGTCCAACTTCATGGGCGCCCTGATCGACCGGCGCGCCTTCGAGAAGAACCGGGACGCCATCGACCGGGCGAAGGCCGATCCGACGATCGAACTGGCGGCCGGTGGCCAGTACGACGACGCGATCGGCTGGTTCGTCCGGCCGACCGTGCTGGTCTCCTCCGACCACCGGGGCGAGATCTTCCGGACCGAGTACTTCGGCCCGATCCTCGCCGTCCACGTCTACGAGGACTCCCGCTGGGACGACGTGCTGCGCCGGGTCGACGGCGGCGCCCCGTACGGTCTGACCGGCTCGGTGATCGCGCAGGATCGTTACGCCATCGCCCAGGCCGTCGAGGAACTGCGCTTCACGGCGGGGAACTTCTACATCAACGACAAGCCCACCGGGGCCGTCGTCGGCCAGCAGCCCTTCGGGGGCGGCCGGGCCTCCGGCACCAACGACAAGGCGGGGGCCGCGCAGAACCTGCTCCGCTGGACCTCCGCCCGGTCGATCAAGGAGACATTCGTCCCGCCGACCCACCACGGCTACCCGCACATGGGCTGAGGGTGAACACCAGGCTCCGGTTTGGACAAGGTGTCCAGGACGGACCCTACTTCCTGCGGGTTTGCTCCTACCTGTCCCTGTCCACCTTCGATTGATCCGGTTAGGCTGGCTGGCGTCGTCGGGTGGCTGCAGGACGAACGTGACGTCCTACCCGCTGGAAGGACGTTTCATGCGCGCCATGAGCCCCTTTCAGTCGGATGGTGCGGCAGGATTGCGGTGACCCGTCGGTGTACATCCACACACCACCGAGTCACGCAACGGCGCGCGACAGGAGCCAAGAAGTCATGCAGACCAAGCTGGACGCAGCCAAGGCCGAACTGCTCAAGAAGGCAGCCGCAGCCGCTGAGAACAGCCAGGTGGGGGGAGCGGCGCCGGGGGAGGGTCTGAGCAACGGCGCTCTGACCGCGTACCTGCACCACTACTACCTCCACACCGCGCCCGAGGACCTGGTCGACCGCGACCCGGTCGACGTCTACGGCGCGGCCGCCTCCCACTACCGCCTGGGCCTCAAGCGCCCGCAGGGCACCGCCGAGGTGCGGGTGCACACCCCCTCGGTCGAGGAGAACGGCTGGTCCTGCGGCCACACCGTGGTCGAGGTCGTCACCGACGACATGCCCTTCCTGGTCGACTCCGTCACCAACGAGCTGTCCCGCCAGGACCGCGCGATCCACATCGTGATCCACCCCCAGCTGGTCGTCCGCCGTGACATCACCGGCAAGCTGCTGGAGATCCTGGACGTCGACGCCTGCTCCCGCAGCCAGGCCGCCGGCACCGACTGGCCCGCCGACGCGACCGTCGAGTCGTGGATGCACATCGAGGTCGACCGCGAGACCGACCGCGAGGACCTGCGCTCCATCGAGGCGGACCTGCGCCGCGTGCTCGGCGACGTCCGCGAGGTCGTCGAGGACTGGGGCAAGATGCGCGAGAGCGCGCTGCGCCTGGCCGACGAGCTGGCCGAGCAGCCCCCGGCCGGCCTGCCCGAGCAGGAGGTCGGCGAGGCCTGGGAACTGATGCGCTGGCTCGCCGACGACCACTTCACCTTCCTCGGCTACCGCGAGTACGACCTGGTCGAGCACGAGGGCGAGGAGGTCCTCAAGGCCGTCGCCGGGACCGGCCTCGGCATCCTGCGCTCCGACCCGCACAGCCACGACGACGCCCACCACGCGGTCAGCGAGGCCTTCGGCCGGCTCTCCGCGCCGGTGCGCGCCAAGGCCCACGAGAAGAAGCTGCTCGTCCTGACCAAGGCCAACAGCCGTGCCACCGTGCACCGCCCGGCCTACCTGGACTACGTCGGCGTGAAGAAGTTCAACGCCGCCGGCGAGCCGGTCGGCGAGCGCCGCTTCCTCGGCCTGTTCTCCTCCGCCGCCTACACCGAGTCGGTCACCCGCATCCCGGTCGTGCGCCGCAAGGTCCAGGAGGTGCTGGAGGACTCCGGCTTCTCCAGCGAGAGCCACGACGGCCGCGACCTGCTCCAGATCATGGAGACCTTCCCGCGGGACGAGATCTTCCAGACCCCGGCCTCCGAGCTGCTCTCCATCGCGACGAGCGTGCTCTACCTCCAGGAGCGCCGCAAGCTCCGGCTCTTCCTGCGCCAGGACGAGTACGGGCGCTACTTCTCGGCGTTCATCTACCTGCCGCGCGACCGCTACACCACGCGCATCCGGCTGCTGATCACCGACATCCTCAAGGAGGAGCTGAACGGCGCCACCATCGACTACACGGTGTACGCCACCGAGTCGGTGCTGACCCGCCTGCACTTCGTGGTCCGGGTCGCCCCGGGCACCGAGCTGCCGCAGCTCACCGAGACGGACATCGAGCGGATCGAGAACCGCCTGGCCGAGGCCGCCCGGTTCTGGATGGACGGCTTCCACGACCAGCTGCACCTCGAGCTGGGCGAGGAGAAGGCCGCCGAGCTCGGCCACAAGTACGCCAACGCCTTCCCCGACGGCTACCGCGCCGACTTCCCGCCGCGCACCGCCGTCGCCGACATCAAGCAGATCGAGTCGCTGCACGGCGAGGGCGACTTCCGCCTGAACCTGTACCAGCCGGTCGGCGCCGGCGACGACGAGCGCCGCTTCAAGATCTACCGGGTCGGCGGCCCGATCTCGCTCACCGAGGTCCTGCCGGTGCTCCAGCGCCTGGGCGTCGAGGTGCTGGACGAGCACCCGTACGCGCTGCGCCGCTCCGACGGCACCACCGCGTGGGTCTACGACTTCGGCCTGAAGCTGCGCGAGGCCACCGAGCTCACCGACGAGGCCCGCGAGCGCTTCCAGGAGACCTTCGCCGCCACCTGGACCGGCAAGGCCGAGAACGACGGCTTCAACGAGCTGGTGCTGACCGCCGGGCTGACCTGGCGCCAGGCGATGATGCTGCGCGCGTACGCCAAGTACCTGCGCCAGGCGGGCTCCACGTTCTCCCAGGACTACATGGAGGACGCGCTCCGCAACAACACCCACACCACCCGCCTGCTGGTCAACCTGTTCGAGGCCCGGCTGAGCCCGAGCCACCGTTCGGGCGCCCTGGAGCTGACCGAGGGCATCCTGGAGGAGCTGTCCGGCGCCCTCGACGAGGTCGTCTCGCTGGACGAGGACCGCATCCTGCGCTCCTTCCTCAACCTCATCAGGGCCACCCTGCGGACCAACTTCTTCCAGCGCGCCGCCTCCGGCGAGTGGCACTCCTACGTGTCGATGAAGTTCGACCCGAAGGCCATCCCGGACCTGCCGGCCCCGCGCCCGGCGTTCGAGATCTGGGTCTACTCGCCGCAGGTCGAGGGCGTCCACCTGCGCTTCGGCAAGGTCGCCCGCGGCGGTCTGCGCTGGTCCGACCGGCGCGAGGACTTCCGCACCGAGATCCTGGGCCTGGTCAAGGCGCAGATGGTCAAGAACACCGTCATCGTCCCGGTCGGCGCCAAGGGCGGCTTCGTCGCCAAGCAGCTGCCGGACCCGGCGGTCGACCGTGACGCCTGGCTGGCCGAGGGCGTCTCGTCGTACAAGACCTTCATCTCGGCGCTGCTCGACATCACCGACAACCTGGTCGGCGGCGAGGTCGTGCACCCGGCCGACGTGGTCCGCCACGACGAGGACGACACCTACCTGGTCGTCGCCGCCGACAAGGGCACCGCGACCTTCTCGGACATCGCCAACGGCGTCGCCGAGTCCTACGGCTTCTGGCTGGGCGACGCGTTCGCCTCCGGCGGCTCGGCCGGCTACGACCACAAGGGCATGGGCATCACCGCCCGCGGCGCCTGGGAGTCGGTCAAGCGCAACTTCCGCGAGCTCGGCGTCGACACCCAGACCGAGGACTTCACCGTCATCGGCATCGGCGACATGTCCGGCGACGTCTTCGGCAACGGCATGCTGCTCAGCGAGCACATCCGCCTGGTCGCCGCCTTCGACCACCGCCACATCTTCCTCGACCCGAACCCGGACGCGGCCTCCTCGTACGCCGAGCGCCGCCGGCTGTTCGACCTGCCGCGCAGCTCCTGGGACGACTACGACAAGTCGCTGATCTCGGCCGGCGGCGGGGTGTACCCCCGCTCGGCGAAGGCGATCCAGCTGACCCCGCAGGTCCGGGCCGCGCTCGGCGTCGAGGCGACCAAGCTGACCCCGGCCGAGCTGATGCGGGCGGTCCTCCAGGCCCCGGTCGACCTGTTCTGGAACGGCGGCATCGGCACCTACATCAAGGCCTCCAGCGAGACCAACGCCGAGGTCGGCGACAAGTCCAACGACGCCATCCGGGTCAACGGCGAGCAGGTCCGCGCCCGGGTCATCGGCGAGGGCGGCAACCTCGGCTGCACCCAGCTCGGCCGCATCGAGTACGCGGCCACCGGCGGCCCGGAGGGCACCGGCGGCTGGATCGACACCGACGCGATCGACAACTCGGCCGGTGTGGACACCTCGGACCACGAGGTCAACATCAAGATCCTGCTCAACCAGGTCGTCGCCGAGGGCGACATGACGGTCAAGCAGCGCAACGCCCTGCTGGCCGAGATGACCGACGAGGTCGGCCACCTGGTGCTGCGCAACAACTACGCGCAGAACGTCGTGCTGGCCAACGCCGTCTCCCAGGCGCACAGCATGGTCAACGTGCACGCCCGGATGATCAGCCGCTTCGAGTCGGCCGGCCAGCTGGACCGTGCGCTGGAGTTCCTGCCCGCAGAGCGCCAGATCCGTGAGCGCCAGCAGAGCGGCCGCGGCCTCTCGCAGCCCGAGATGTCCGTCCTGCTCGCCTACACCAAGATCATCCTGGCCGAGGAGCTGCTGGCCACCGAGCTGCCGGACGACCCGTTCTTCCGCAGCGCGCTGCACGAGTACTTCCCGAGCGCGCTGCGGGCGAAGTTCGCCGACGCGATCGACAACCACGCGCTGCGCCGCGAGATCATCACCACGCTGATCGTCAACGACACGATCAACCGCGGTGGCTGCACCTTCGCCTTCCGCCTGAAGGAGGAGACCGGCGCGACCTACGAGGAGATCGCCCGGACGCACACCGCCGCGCGGGCCGTCTTCGACCTGGAGCCGATCTGGGCCGAGATCGAGGACCTGGACAACCAGGTCCCGGCCCAGGCACAGACCAAGATGCGCCTGCACTCGCGGCGCCTGGTCGAGCGCGCCACCCGGTGGATGCTCAACAACCGCCGCCAGCCGCTCGACATCGCCGGCACCATCGAGTTCTTCCACGACCGGGTCAACCAGGTCTGGGCCTCGCTGCCCAAGCCGCTGCGCGGCGAGGACCTGACCTGGTTCGAGTCGGTGTACAACGAGCTCGCCGCGGCCGGGGTGCCGGAGGAGCTGGCCACCCGGATCGCCGGCCTCTCCTCGGTCTTCCCGACCCTGGACATCGCCGAGGTCGCGGACCGTTCCGGCAAGGACGTCGCCGAGGTCGCCGACCTCTACTACGACCTGGGCGACCGGCTCCAGATCTCGCACCTGCTCGACCGCATCATCGAGCTGCCCCGCACCGACCGCTGGTCGTCGATGGCCCGGGCCGCGATCCGCGAGGACCTCTTCGCGGCGCACGCGGCGCTGACCGCCGACGTCCTGGCCTGCGGCCCCGAGGGCGCCACCCCGGAGGAGCGGTACACCGCCTGGGCCGAGCTCAACGCGACCCTGCTGAACCGCGCCAAGAGCACCCTCGACGACATAAGGGGTTCGGACAACTACGAGCTGTCCAGCCTCTCGGTCGCGATGCGCGTCATCCGCACCCTGCTGCGCACCGGTTCGATGCGCTGACGGACGGCTGTACCGGAGGGGCCCGCGTCCACGGGGACGCGGGCCCCTTCCGCATGCTCGGACCCTTTCGTGCGCCCGGTCCTGCTCGCGCGATCCCTTCCGCGGGGTCCCTTCCGTTCACGGTTCCGGCCCCTCGCGGTCGCCCCGGTTCCACGGCCCCGATAACGGTTGTGGATCGTGAGCGCACCTTCGCTACGGTGTTCCGGAAGGATCACATGGGGGTTGTCGCATGAGGAAGAACCGGGCTTCGGCCCGCGCACTGGGCGTGGGCGTCTCGGTGGCACTGCTGGTCGCCGCGGCGGCGGCCTGTTCGCCGGACGACGGGAAGGGCGGCGCGAAGGACACCGCGAAGGCCGGCGCCGCGGCCACGGCCGGGGCGGGCGCGTCCGCGGCGGCGCCCACGACGAAGGCGCCGGAGGCCTTCGCGGCGGCCGGCTACCGCGGCCTGACGCCGGGGATGGCGAAGGACGCGGGCCTGGCCACGGGCGCGCTGGAGACCGCGCCGGTCTCGCTGCTCGGCGGCTGCGCGGACTTCGTCTACCGGGGCGGCCCGGCGCCGGACCAGGCCCGGATGGCCGCCGAGGCGGCCACCGAGGCCCGCTACCGGGACCTGAGCGCCAAGGCCGACGCGGCCAACGGCAAGGCTCCCGCCCCGGCGGGCACCCTGCCGCCGAACGCCTCCGCGAAGGAGGCCGCCGCGGCCGCCGCCGGTTCGGCCGCCGGGGCCCAGGACGCGGCTGCCGCCGCCAAGTTGATCGCGGACTCGACCCAGGCCCTGGTCGACCTGAAGGTCGCCCGGGAGACCATGGAGAAGGCGTACCTGACCACCGGCCGGGTCTCCTTCTCCCCCGCGGGCCTGCGCGAGCTGGTCGCCCCGGCGGAGGCGAGGACCGCCGAGGGCATCGGCGCCGGCGCCACCGTGGAGGCCCTGCAGCAGGCCTACGGCGCCAAGGGTCTCCAGCAGGCCAGGCCCGAGAGGTACGTGCTCCCGGTGGAGGAACGGCCGGGCTGGCAGTACGAGTTCACCGTGGACGGCGGGAAGGTCACCGGGATGGCCGTGGTGAACCGCGCCGTCAAGTGCTCCTGACCGACCGGTCAACCGATCGACCGGTCGGCTGACCGGTCGGCCGGCCGTCGAGGGCCCCGACGAACCCTCCCGGTTCGTCGGGGCCCTCGGCCGTTCCCCGGGGCCGCGCCGGTTCCGGAGTGTGGCGGCGCGACCACCCTGCGCGCGAATCGAAGTGTGGTGGGGACGTGTCCCTGCGGTTAACGCGGCGTCACGAATCGCGCCATTTCTTGTCAGAGTTCCCAGCAAGTCGTGGAATTTCGCCCCAACTGCCCTTTTTGGTATCTGTTCTGACATGGCATGAGGTGCAGTAGGCTGACTCCGCGATAGGCGTCGCCGCAGGTCTCGTGTCGGAATGCACTTCGATGTGATGTGACATCAGGTGCCTTTCGGAGAGCTTCAGGCCGCCAGTCCCATTCGCGCTTTGGGGCCCGGACCGGCTCCACGCGATGCCACCTGAAGAGAGTTTCATGACGTCATTTGTGCAGGAACCCTTTTTCTGGGTCTTCATCGTGGTGATGCTCGCAGCCGTCGGAGCGGCCCTCCAGGCCCGCAGGACGAACCTCGCCCTGCGGCGGCGCAACGCCTCCCTGGAGGAGGAGAGCGCCCTGGCACAGCGCCGGCGTGACGAGATCGCCGCGCTGCACGACCACCTGCAGAACCAGCACGCGTCCGAGCTGACCGCCGTCCGCCGGGACGCCGAGGAGGACACCAAGTCCGTCCTCAAGGCGGCGATGCGGACGCTGCAGGGCTTGGCCGACGAGCAGCAGGTCGTCATCGACAAGGTGCAGCGGAAGTACGGCGACAGCCCGCAGATCCTCGCCGACCTGATGACGATCGACCACACGAACAGCCAGTTCGGCCGGCGCGCCCAGGGCATCGCGGTGCTCTGCGGCGGCTGGCTGGGCCGCCGCGAGAGCGTCGCCTCGGTCTACGACGTGGTCCGCAGCGCCCAGGGCCGGATCCGGCACTTCGACCGGGTGCGGATCCACTCCCGGGTCAGCGTCTCGCTCGCCAGCAAGGTCGTCGAGCCGGTCGCCGTGGTGCTGTCCGAGCTGCTCGCCAACGCGACCAACTACTCCGCCCCGGACACCCCGGTGGAGGTGAGCGTCCAGGCCGTCCCCACCGGCGTCTGCCTGATCATCGACGACGCCGGCCTCGGCATGGGCCAGGAGGAGAAGGACCGCGCGGCAGTGCTCCTCAACCCGGGCGCGCCGATCAGCCTCACCAGCCTGGGCAACCCCCCGAAGTTCGGCTTCGCCGTCTCCGGCATGCTGGCCGCCCGCTACGGCTTCCGGGTCTCCGTCGACTCGGTCTCCCCGTACGGCGGCGTGCGCGCCGTGGTGCTGCTGCCGGCCGAACTGCTCAGCAGTGAGGTCGCGGCCCCGCCCGTCGCCGTGCACACCGACTACCAGGACTACCAGGACCATCAGGACTACCAGGACTACCAGGCCGCACCGGTGGAGCAGCCCGCGCAGGCCTGGGCGCCGGCCGCCGGCCAGCGGCTCGTGTCGCTGTCCGAGCCGGCGCCGCCGCTGGCCCCGGTGCCCGCGGCGATGGCAGGGCCGGAGACGACCGCGGACGGACTGCTGCCCCGGCGCCGCCGCCAGCGGCCCGTGTCGGTCGTCCCCGCCCCGCAGGCCCCCGGTCGGGCCGAGGAGCCGGTGCGGAGCACCGGCCAGCACACGCCGTCCCGCCTCGGCGCGTTCCAGCGCGGCACGCTGTCCGGCCGTAACACCATGTCCACGGAAGGAACCGAGATCCAGTGAGCCGTGATCTGTCCTGGGTGCTGAACGACCTGCTCCAGGTACCCGGCGCCCGGCACGCCATCCTCGTCTCCGCCGACGGCCTCCTGCTCGAACGCTCCAGCGAGATCGGCCGCGACGAGGCGGAGACCAACGCCGCCGCGATGAGCTCGATGCAGTCGTTGAGCCGCGCGGTCGCCCCGTTCGTCGGCGCGGGCGGCGGGGCCTGGCGCCAGACCCTCCTGGAGTACGACCACGGCTGGATCTTCCTGATCGCGGCCGGCAGCGGCGCGTACCTGGCCGCCTCCACCGCTCCCGACGTCGACATGGAGGCGATGTCCTTCCGGATGCAGCAGCAGGTGGGCGCACTCGGACGGGCGATGTCGGCGGCGCCGCGCCAGAGCTCGCTCAGCGGCTCATGACGGGCGGCGAGGAACAGCGGGTCACCGGCGGCTTCATCCGCTCGTACGTCATCACCGGTGGACGCGAATTACCGAACGCGGACGACCTGTCTCTGATCACCCTGGTCACCGTCGCGCCCGAGCAGGACCTCCCCGCCCTGCCGAGCCCGGAGACCCGGGCGATCTGGGAGCTGTGCTCCGGCGGCTACCTCTCGGTGGCCGAGGTCTCGGCCCGGCTGGAGCTGCCGGTCGGGGTCGTGAGGCTGCTGCTGACGGACCTGATCCGTGAGGGACGGCTGCTGCGCCGGTCGGCCCCGCCCCCGGCCCAGGCCCCGGACCCGAGACTTCTAGAGAAGGTACTGCATGGACTTCAACGCCGGTTCGCATGAGGACATCTACGTCCCCGGCGCGGTGACGACCGCGGTCAAGATCCTGGTCGTGGGGCACTTCGCGGTCGGCAAGACCACACTCATCGGGGCGCTGTCGGAGATCGCCCCGCTGAGCACCGAGGAGAGCATGACGCAGGCGTCCATCCGCGTCGACGACCTCCGCGGCGCACCGGACAAGAAGACCACGACCGTCGCCCTGGACTTCGGTCGGCTGACCCTCGGCGACGACCTGGTGCTGTACCTGTTCGGCACGCCGGGGCAGCAGCGGTTCATGCAGCTCTGGGAGGACATGGCGCGGGGCGCGCTGGGAGCCCTGCTGCTGGCCGACCCGACCCGCCTCGCGGACACCTTCCCCGTCATCGACCTGATCGAGCAGTACGGCCTGGAGTACGCGGTGGCGGTCAACAGCTTCGACCGGCAGAGCGAGTACACCGAGGAGCAGCTGCGCGAGGCGCTCGACCTGCTGCCGCACACGCCGGTGGTGTTCTGCGACGCGCGCGACCAGCGCTCATCCGCCAACGCCCTGCTGACGCTCGTCCGGCACCTGCTCGACCGCGCCTCCTGACCTCCCCCACGCTTCCCGACCTCCCCCACGCCTCCCTCCCCTCACGTCTCCCGGGTCCGCACCCGCCCGGGGCCACCTCCAAGGAACGACCCATGGAATCTCTGCAGCGACCCGTCCCGCAGTCGGCTCCGCCGGGCTGCCCGATGCACGCCGGCGTGAGCACACCGCTCTACGGGGAAATGTTCTCGGCCGACCCCGGCGCGGTCTACGACAAGCTGCGCGCCCACGGTCCCGCCGCGCCGGTGGAGCTGGCCCCGGGGGTGGACGCCACCCTGGTCACCTCGCACGAGGCCGCCCTGCGGGTGCTGCAGAACCCGGGGATGTTCGCCCGGGACTCGCGGCGCTGGGCGGCGCTGAACGAGGGCCGGGTGCCGATGGACAGCCCCGTCCTGCCGATGATGTTCTACCGGCCCAACTGCCTCTTCACGGACGGCGCCGAGCACCTGCGGCTGCGCAAGGCCGTCACCGAGAGCCTGGAGCGGCTCAACGACAACCGGCTCAACCGGCACGTCGAGCGGATCGCCGGCTACCTGATCGACCAGTTCAGTCCGCTGGGCCGGGCCGACCTGCTGAACGACTACGCCAAGCTGCTGCCGCTGCTGCTGTTCAACCAGCTGTTCGGCTGCCCGGCCGACATCGGCGACCGGCTGACCCGCAGCATGTCCGCGCTCTTCGACGGCCTCGACGTGATCCAGGCCAACGAGGAGCTGACCTCCTGCCTGATGGACCTGGTCGCGCTGAAGCGCCGCCAGCCGGGCGACGACATCACCTCCTGGCTCATCCAGCACCCCGCAGGCCTGCGGGACGAGGAGCTCAAGGACCAGCTGGTCATGCTGATGGGCGCCGGTGTCGAGCCCGAGCGCAACCTGATCGGCAACGCCCTGCTCCTGCTGCTGTCCGGCGAGGGCGGCTCCGGGCTGCGCATCGAGGACGCCCTCGACGACGTGCTGTGGAACAACCCGCCGATCGCCAACTACGCCACGCACTACCCGATGCAGGACCTCAACCTGGGCGGCGTCGAGATGGACGCCGGCAGCCCGGTGGTGATCAGCTTCGCCGCTGCCAACAGCGACCCCGTGCTCACCGACGCCCGGCTGACCCTCAGCAAGGGGGCCCACCTGGCCTGGGGCGCCGGCCCGCACGCCTGCCCGGCCAAGTCCCCGGCCCAGTTGATCGCCCTGAGCGCGATCGAGTGCCTGCTCAACGCGCTCCCGGACGTCATGCTCGCCGTTCCGGCGGAGAGCGTGGAGTGGCGGCCGGGCCCGTTCCAGCGCGGCCTGGTCTCGCTGCCGGTGCGGTTCAGCCCGGTGGCCGCCCGCACCGCGCGGCCGGCCGGGGGCGCGGACACCGCCCCGGCCCCGTCCCCGGCCGGCTCCGAGCAGGCGCAGGCGTACGCGCAGGTCACCGCCGCCGCCGCCGCACCCGCCCGGGCTCCGCAGAAGAAGGGGTGGTGGAGCTCCTTCCTGGACGTCTTCCGGCTCTGAGTCGTCCAGGGGCCCGGCCCGGCTCCGGTCGCCGGGGTCCCGTGGTGTCCCGGATCCGCGTCCGGGGCCACGGGCCGTCGCGCCGTGCGCCGTCGCGCCGTCGCACCGTCGCACCGTCAAGAGTCCTTCGGTCACCGCGAGGTGAACGGCGTGCGACGACGGAGCAGAACGTGACGGGGGCAACACGGATCGACGCTTGAGCGCGCTGTTGCTGGGTAGTACGCCGCCGTACTGCCCGCCCGCGTGTTGAAGGAGCCCGTGTGACCGCCATGTTGGAAGCCCGCCCCGCGGAGTCGGAGCGTGCTGACGGAAGGGCCGACCGCCGCGCCGCCGTCCCGCTGCTGCGAAGGCTGCGGTCGGCCGAGGGGCTCGCCGACCCGAGCCTGGTCTACGACGAGCTGCGGGCGCTGGGCGAACTCGTCCCGGCGCCCTGGGGCGGTTACCTGGTCACCGGCTACGAGGCGTGCGACCAGGTCCTGCGCGGCAGGACCTGGCTCGTCCCCGACTTCGCCTGGCAGGAGCGGCAGACCGGGACGGAGCGCTGGGAGGCCGTCGCCACCCAGGAGATGAGCCGGACCCTCTCCCGGCTCAACGCCCCCGAGCACACCCGGCAGCGGCGCAGCCTCGGGAGCCTCTTCGACCGGAACACCCTGCGGGACATGGTGCCGGAGATCGAGGCCGACGCCGCCCGGCTGCTCGACCACCTGGCCGAGCGAATACGGACGGACGGCGAGGCGGACTTCGCCTCCGTGGTCAGCGAGCAGCTGCCGATCGGCACCATCGGGCGCTGGCTGGACATCGCGCCGGCGGACTACCCGCACATCCTGACGATGACCCACAACCAGGTGCACGCCCAGGAACTGCTGCCCACCAAGAGCCAGCTGGCGGTCTCCGAGCAGGCCACCACGGAGCTGCGCGAGTACTTCACCCGCCTCGTCCGGGAGCGCCGCGAGAACGACGGCGACGACGTGGTCGCGGGCTGGATCCGCACCTGGGACGCGCTGGAGTCCGACCGCGAGGCCACCGACCGGATGGTCTACCAGCTCACCATGTTCGTCACCATCGCCTCGCTGGAGACCACGGCGACGCTGCTCTCCTCGCTGGTGTGGCAGCTGCTGCAGACGCCGGGCCGGTGGGAGTGGCTGCGGCAGCGGCCCGAGCACATCGACGAGACGATCGACGAGGCGCTGCGCTACGACCCGCCGATCCGCGTCAACAGCCGCGTCGCGGGCGAGGACACCGTGCTGGGCGGGGTGTTCCTCCCCAAGGACACCATGGTCCACGTGATGTACGGCGCGGCCAACCGCGATCCGCGCCGCAACCCGGACCCGCACACCTTCGATCCGCTGCGCCGGGGCTCCCACCTCACCTTCGGGGGCGGCGCCCACTACTGCCTCGGCGCGGGCCTGGCCCGGCTGGAGGCGCGGGCCCTGCTCGGGCAGCTGCTGGAGCGCTTCCCGACGCTGAGGGCGGTGAGCCCACCCGAGCACGCGCCCCGGATGGTGTTCCACCGGGTGACGTCCCTGAGAGTCGCCGCATGAACGTCTCCCCGCAGGCTCCCCAGTACCCGCCGTACGCGATGCGGCCCCCGTACCTGACGAACCCTCCGGCGCCCACCGGCCGGTACCCCGAGCCCGGGCCGGCGGCGGTTCCCGAGCCCGCGCCCGCTCCGGCCCGTACGGTCCGTTCCGAGCTCCGGGGAGCGGTGCTCCACGTCGAGCTGGACAGCCCGGCGACCGGGAACGCCGTCACCTCGGCCATGCTGGACGAACTCCTCGCCGTCCTCGCCGCGCCCGACCCGGCCGTGCGGGTGATCGTGCTGTCCGCGGCCGGCCGGGACTTCTGCCTCGGCGGCGACCGCGACGAGCTCTTCGCGGGCCTGGACGAGGACCCGACCGGCGGCCGGATACGGAGCTACGGGGACCGGGCGCGCCGGGTCTGTGAGGCCCTCACCAGCAGCCCCGCCGTGACCGTCGCACGGGTCCAGGGCCGGGCGACCGGCGCCGGCTTCGCCCTGGCGCTCGCCTGCGACCTGCGGGTCGGTGCCGACAGCGCCGTCTTCCGGCTGCCCGAGCTGGCCCTGGGCCTGCCCGTCGCCTGGGGCGGGCTGCTGCCCCGGCTGCTCCACGAGGTCGGCGCGGCCCGGGTCCGCGAGATCATCCTCACCGGCCGCCCGGTCGGCGCGGTGGAGGCGCGGGAGCTCGACATCCTGCAGCGGGTCGTCCCCGAGGACGGCCTGGACGCGGCGGTGGAGGAGCTGGCCAGGCCCATCACGCGCCGCTCCGAGGCCGCCCTGCGGGTCACCAAGACGCTGCTGGTCTCGCACGCCTCGGCCACCCGGATGGCCGACGCCTCCGTGCTCGACTCCGAGCTGATGGCCTCGGTCATCGCCGCCGCCCACTACACCCGCGGCCTCGCCACCCGGCCCCCGGCCTCCTGACCCGGTGCCTGCGACGGGGCCCGCGTCCTGGGGACGCGGGCCCCGTCCGTGCGGCTGGGAAAAGAGTGTGGATCGTGTCCGCACGTTCGCTACCGTGTGCGATCGACAAAGGGAGACGATCATGGTGGGGATGAAGCGCGGCACGCGCGTGGCGGTGGCCGTGCTGACGATGGCTCTGGTCGCGGCCGGAGCGGCGGCCTGCGAGGGGGACAAGGGCGGCGCCGCCGCGGCGGCCGGTACGCCGCCGCAGCCGTTCGGCGCGAGCGGCTACCGGGGACTGCAGCTGTCGATGACCAAGGACGAGGTGCTCGCCTCCGGGGCCCTGGAGGCGTCGCCGGTCTCGGTGCTGAACGGCTGCACCGACTACGCGTACAAGGGCGGCCCCGCGCCGGACCCGGTCCGGATGGCGAACGAGGCGGAGGTCCACGCGAAGGCCGGCAAGGCGCTGGCCAGGATGGACGAGATGAGGGCGAAGCGGAAGCCGGTCCCGCCGCTGGCGGCCGGGGCCTCGCTGAAGGAGATGCAGGAGCACAGCGCGCGCCTCCAGGAGCAGCTCCAGCAGGACACCGCCGACCAGCAGGAGTTCGCCGCGCTCCAGAAGGACCTGGACCTCGTCACGCCCGCCCGCAAGGCCCGGGACGAGGCTCTCAGGGCCACCGGCCGGGTCAACTTCGGCACCGAGGGCCTGCGCCAGGTGGTGGCGCCCGCGGACGCCCGGACCGCCGAGGGCGTCGGTGCCGGCTCGACCGAGGAGCAGCTCAAGCAGGCCTACGCGGGCAAGGATCTGAAGCCGGCCGAGGGCGGCAAGTTCGAGCTCCCGGCCGACAGCGGCAGCGGCGGCCCGGACTGGTTCTACGAGTTCACCATGACCGAGGGCAAGGTCGCCGCCCTCGCCCTGGTCAAGCACGACACCTACTGCTCCTGAGGCCCGTCCGGGCTCCGCTGGTTCGGCGGCCCGTCGGGAACCGGGTGGAGCCTGCGGACAGGTGGGGGTGTGGAACTGTCACAGCGGGCGCGATTGAGGAGCGGGGACCAGTGGGCCTTCGGGGAGTTGTTCGATGAGACGGCGGACGACCTGTACCGGTACGCGGCGCGGGTGGTGGGGGACCGGGCGGCCGCGGAGGACGTCGTCCAGCTGACGTTCCTCGAAGCGTGGCGCCTGCGCGGCAAGCTGCGGGAGGACGACGGGCCGGTGCGCCCCTGGCTGTTCGGGATAGCCGCCCACGTCCTGCGCAACACGACCCGGGCGGCCCGGCGGCACCGGGCGGCGATGGAGCGGCTGCCCGACCGGGGCGTCCTGCCGGACTTCGCCGAGGAGCTGGCCGGGCGGCTCGACGACGACGCCCGGCTCGCCGCCGTCCGGCGGGCGCTGGGCGGGCTGCGGAAGGCCGAGCGCGACGTGTTCGGGCTCTGTGTCTGGGCGGGCCTGGACTACGCGAGCGCGGCCGAGGCACTCGGGGTGCCGGTCGGCACGGTTCGCTCCCGGCTCTCGCGCGCCCGTACCAAGCTGCGCGCGCTGACGGACGAGGAGCTCCGGAACGGGCGGGAACTCCCCCCGGACACCGGACAGGTACTGGGTGGCCGCAGCGGAGCGGCCAGGTCGACGACTCCGGGGAGGACCCGATGAACGAGGACGAACGCGCCCGGCTGCCGATGGTACCCACGGGGCCGGGACTCTCCGCCGACCGCCGGCGGCAGCTGCGGGGGCACCTGATGAGCGAGCTCGCGCGTGGGCCGGTGACCGCGCCCCGGCGGATCAGGCTCGGCTGGGTGGCCCTGCCCGCCCTGGCGGGCGGCCTGGCGCTGTCCCTGGTACTGATCGGCGGGCAGCCGCAGCCGCAGCCGGGCCCCGACCCCAGCCGACCGGTGGCGGCGGTCGTCCTGGACCGCGCGGCGAAGGCGGCCGAACAGCAGCCCGCCCCGGCCGTGCGCGGGGACCAGTTCGTCTACGTGAAGAGCCTGGAGGACTGGGCGAAGTCGGAGGGCGAGGCGCCGCGGACCCGGGAGGTCTGGAGGTCCGTCGACGGCAGCAAGCGGAACCTGCTGCTCCTGGACGGGCATCTGCCGAACCCCGGAGGAGGGGACGAGCACGGAGAGCCCGAACCCGCGCCGCACTCCGGGATCGGCAGCTACGCCTACGTCGCCGCCCTGCCGACCGACCCGGACGCGCTGCTGGCCAGGATCCACGCGGACACCGCAGGCCTCGGGCCCGGCCCCGACGAGGAGGCGTTCAGGACCATCGGTGACCTCCTGCGCGAGCAGATCGCCCCGCCCGCCGTCAGCGCCGCGCTCTACCGGGCGGCCGGGAAGATCCCCGGTGTCACGGTGATCGATGAGGTGACCGACGCCGCCGGTCGCCCCGGCGTCGCGGTCGCGCGCCGGGACCGCGGTGGGAAGGTCGAGTCCCAGTGGATCTTCGACCGCACCGACTACACCTTCCTCGGCGAGCGCACCGTCGCCCTCACCGACGGCGCGACCGTCAAGAAGGGGGACATCACCGGCCAGATGGCCGTCCTCGCCCGCGCCGTCGTCGACCAGCCCGGCACCCGCCCGTAACGGTCTCAGGCCGGCTGAGGCCGCCCGCGCAGCGCCGCGCGCGCCCGGGCCACGCCCCTCGGGGTGGCCCGGGCCCCGGTGCCGATGGCGACGGTTCTCGTGCCGAGGCCCGCGCAGGCGCGGCAGATGCCGGGCCGGGGCACCGGATCGTGGCAGTGGCCGCACTCGGCGTACGGCGCCGGTGGCGGCGCCGCTTGTTCCGGTGGCAGCTTGCGTCGCAGCCGGTCCCGGAGGATCGCCGCCGGGCAGTGCATCGGCTGCGGCAACCCGGGGAGCAGGGCCTGGGCCAACTCGGCCTCGCTGCTGCCCCGTTCCAGCCACTGCGCGACGAGCGGGGCCAGCGTCTGCGCCTCGGCCTCGCCGAGGCGCAGACGCGGTTCGGGCCGGATCACCCGGAACAGGGTGGCCACGGCCGCCCGCGTCCGTTCATCCGGGAGGGTGGGTTCTTGTCCCGGGTCCTTTACGGGAGGGGTGGCAGCGCCGCCGGTCCCTCGCCCACCGGAATCCGGAGGGGGGACAGCCGGTGCGCGGTGCGGGGTGTCGAAGACGTGGGCCTCGGACCGGACGGTGCCGTCGGGCATCCGGACCGTGTCGACCCGGTAGTACCCGGCGTCCTTCAGCTCCTTGAGCGCCCGCCGCACGGCACCCCGCCCCTGCGGACTGCTGTCCGCCATCTGCCGCCCGTCCTCCCGCCACCCGTCCGGGCGGGAGAGGAGATCGGCGAGGAGGCCGCGAGCGGTGTAACTGAGCCGACGGTCCTGCAACAGGCCGTTGGGAAGCACGGTGAACGCGCGCGTGTGAACGCTACGATGAATCTGCATCTGGAGTTGCTTGCTCCTGGTGCCCGACCCCGGGGTGTTCCACCACCGCCGGGGTCTCCTATGTTCTGTTGATGATGCGGAAAGTAGCACATCGGCTACACAGGGTGCGAACCGTTTGCGAATTCCCGCCCGCCCTCCGTGGGCCGAGCGCGTTCGAGGAGGTTCACGGCATGACGGACCTGTGGCCGAACGGCGAACGGCGGCTAGCGCACCACGGGAATCGCCCCGGAGCGCCAGTCGGCCAATCGCTTGCGGATGCTCGACACCATCGGCAGCCCGTCCGTCTCGGCCGGGGCGAACCATGCCACCTCGTGGGACTCGTCGGACACTCGCAGCTCTCCTCCGAGCGGGCGTCCGATGAGGCAGATGGAGAACTCCTGGCGGACCTCGCCGTCGTCGTAGGCGAAGACGTGCCGGGGGTCGGTGTAGGTGCCGACGATTCCCGTGATCTCCACCTCGATGCCGGTCTCCTCGCGCGTCTCGCGGACACCGCATCCGGCGAGCGACTCACCGATGTCCATCTTGCCCCCGGGGAGCGCCCACATTCCGTTGTCGGTACGCCGCTGGAGCAGGACGCGGCCCGCATCGTCGACGACGACCACGGACGCGGCCGGGACCAGCGAGTTCGCCTCCGGGGCATTGGGGTCGTCCTCGTAGTCACGCCTGGGCATGATCCGCCACCTCTGCTGCCGGGACCGTCCATACGTCACGCCCGTTCGCCCACAAGTCCTCGACGTGACCGGCGAAGCGATCGAACACGCCGTCATCCTGGGCTCGACTCTCTCACGCGCGCGGCGAGCTCCCGTGCAGGCCTCTCGGTCGACCAGGGAGACGGGGAGGACTGGAGGGCCTGGGCGCGCAGAACGATCGGCTGGATGAGGCCGGCCCGCGCCAGGTCGAGGGCGGAGTGCGGTGAGGCGCCCTACGCCTCCGGCGGCACGCTGTAGCGGCCCAGGACGCTGTCAGCTGTGGACCTGTCCAGCAGGCGCAGCTCCCAGGGTCCGGTGTTGACGTCGAACTCCTTGCCGAAACCGACCCACTTGCCGGTCATCCGGCGACCGGTCGGATCGACCAGCAGCTGAATGGCGCCGTGGTACCTGGCCCCCTGGTAGTAGCCGTCCTGTGTGGTCTGTTCCACCCGCGAGCCCGTCACGACGTTTCGGTCGACGGTCAGGTCGAACGACAGTGGCGAGTCGGGATTGGACGACGCGCCGGGGAGGGACCGGCCGGTGATCCGGTTCCCGCTCTGGGACAGCACGACGTGGTGCAAGCCGGTGAACGTGTTCTCCCGGTTGCTGCTGAAGAACTCGTAGTGGCTGATCCAGACCCCCGAGTAGACCTCGCCCACGGGAGCGGGCGCGGCCTGCGGAGGCACGCCCGGTTCATCGCTGATCACGTCATGCCCTCCACCCTCGGGCATTGCGCGAACTTGTCTTGGCTGGGAAGGGGTTCAGGGTGTTTCCGTGCTGTCGGCCGCCCGCCATGGGGTGGGCGCGTTCGAGGAGCCCACGCACGTGGGGGTTCCGGCGATGCGATCGGCTCGCGGAGAGCATGGCGTGGAAGCGGTCGTCGGCCCGGCCGGACTGGACGTGCGGGTAATCGTCCAGGGCGAGGTTCCAGTTCTGGACGGCCTCCTCCAGCCGGCCGCCTTCGAGCTGCCATTCGGCGAGCATCGCGAGGTGGCGGACGCGGGCCCGGCGGTACACGGTGGGGCGGACCTTCTCGGAGTGCTGGAGTGCGCGGATCGCCCCTTCTCGGTCGCCGAGTTCGTAGTTGACCTGGGCGACGTGGTACGAGAGCGAGGCGGGGTCGTAGGAGCCGTGGGCCTTGGCCTTGGACTCGGCCTGTTCCATGGAGACTTCGGCCTCGTGGAGCTTGGCGAGCGCACCGGTGCGATCGCCGGTCTGGGCGAGGGCGTGGGCCTGCTGACCGGCGAGGAAGGCGCGCATCCGAGGTCCTGCCTCGGGTGAGGCGGCAGCTGCGGCGTTCGCGTACCGCAAGGCGGCTGCTCCGTGGCCGAGTTCGACGGCCTGGACGCTCATGCCGCGCAGGGTGGTGCAGTAGGTGAGGTGGTCGCCAGCGGCGAGCGCGAGCTCCAGGGCCTTGGTGTAGTAGGCCTGGCCGAGCAGGTCCAGGCGCTCGTCCACGGCCATGTAGCCAGTCAGGTAGAGATGGTCGGCGGCGGCGGACAGCATCGCCTTGCGTACGTCGTCGGCGGCGGTGGCCTTCAGGTGCGGCACGATGTTGTTGACCATGAACGCGGCGGCCATCGGGCGGGCGGTCCGGCCGCCGAACTGGTCGTCGATCTCGCTGATCCGCTCGGTCATGGCGATCACGGCCTCGACCTCGGCCATGCCGATCCTGGTGTGCGGGTTGGTCTTCAGTCGGTCGAACCGCCCGATGACGTCCGGCCAGTCGGGAATGGTGAGGGCGACCGAGTAGAGGCCTGCTCCGAGTACACCCCTGCGCGATGGGTCCATGTCCATGCTCCCGAGGTCGATCAGCCCGGCCACCGTCCCCGGACCGGGGTCGGACGTCAGGCCGATCGGAGAACCCCGCCTCGAACGCGGTGACGGGTCGGCTCAGGCGGCGGGCCAGCGTCTCCAGGACCACCTTCTGGTACTTGGCCATGGGGCGGGTGCCCGAGAGCCAGTGTGAGACGGCCGACTCGTCGTACCGCAGCTTGTAACCGGCTTCGGTTCCGGCCCGGTTGACCGCCCGGGCGAACTCGCCGTTGCTCGCCCACCGGCACTCGGCGACCAATGCGGCGAGCTTGCCGTTGGGTGTCCGTTCGCGTGCTGCCATTGCTGCCCTCGGATCGGGTTTCAAGGGTTTCAACGTCCCGGCTCATCTCGACCATAGCCGACCACCAGGCACGGCAGTTGACTGTTCGTCATCGGCCGATCACCAGTAGTGGTGTGGCTGGCCCCCACTACCTGTCCCTTCGAGGTGCTTCCCCATGCTCACTGCCTGCCGGCCCCGCACGTTCGTTGGGCGCCTCGACTCCCGTATCGAATCCACACCTTTGGCCCGGTACATGCTCCGGGCCTACCTCTCCGGCCTGCCCTCCGGGGATCGCTACTGCGACACCGCCGAGCTGCTGCTGTGCGAACTCTTCGCCAATGCGGTCCAGCACTCCGACGCGCCCGACGACTGCCACGTCGAGGTCCGCTTTGTCCTCATCGGCTCCCGCCTCCGCCTCGAAGTCCACGACGCTGGCACTACCCACCCCACCCTCCACGTACCGGCCTTGGACGACGAGCACGGGCGCGGGCTGTTCCTCGTCAGCGAACTGGCCGAACGCTGGGGCTGCGCCGACCGTCCCTGCGGCATCGGCAAGTTCGTCTGGGCCCTCATCGCCCCCGCCACCACCCTCTGAAAGCCCGATTCCCCATGCACCTCGCCACCCTCGCCCGGCACACCCTCTCCCGTGGCGCCACCCCGGCGGCGACCTACGCCCTGATCGCCCGCCTGGGCCACAAGCCGCTGCCCACCGCCCGCGCCGTCTGCCTCGCCCTCGACATCCCGCTCGCCGAGACCTCTCGCCGCCTGGCCGAGTGCTACGACGCCCTGCTCGCCGACCCCCGCCCCGACACCGAGCACGACACCGGTGAACTCCTCGAAGCCCTCGGCGTCTTCGACGTCCCCAAGTCCCTCACCGACACCGAACTCACCGTCGTCAAGCACTTCCTGGTCGCCATCGACGCCATGGGTGGTATCCGCCCCGGCCACCAGCACGGCCTCCAGCGCTGGTTCACCACCGGCAACCTCACCGCGGCCTACCTCTCCCTCGCCGCTGCCCGCCCCCTGCCCCGCACCGGTGACCCCACCCGCTACTGGGCCAGCCTCGTCACTGCCGGTGAACTCCTCGCCACCACCCTCCCCTCCGACCATCGCATCAGGTATGCCCTCACCCACTGTCGCACCCGTGCAACCTGCCTGTAAGCGCGGGAAGTCGGCCCCGCCGACTTCCCGCGCAGCGGCCGCAGCCCGGCGCCACACGCCAAGGCCGAGAGGACGGTGAGGACGCCGACGGGCCGATGTCGGCGGCCCCGGCCATGAGTGGCCGGGCCGCCAAAGCTCTCCCGCCCGGTTCTGTCCATCGGTCACTGGACCTGTTGCCGCCATTCCGACCCGCCCGCACGGTGTTGTCTCTGTGGAAGGAGCGGATGGGCGCCCATCGCCTGCGCCGGAAGTCGGCCTGGTCGACTTCCTGCGCAGAAAGGCGTACCGGGGATTGTCGTCGCCGCTTCGGCTGGGCCGAAGCGGCGACGGAGGCGCGGCGGACGGGCCGTCAGCGGGCGGCGGCGCGTTGGAGGGCGCTGGCGAGGAGGGCGAGGTCGGTGGGGCCGTTGCCGAGTTCGCGGACCGGGCGGCGGGCCGGCGGGGCGCCGAGCTGGAGCGGGTCTATCGCGACGACGGTGGGCCGCAGGGTGGCGGTGCGCGGGATGCGCCCGCTGATCCGGGCGGTCTGGAAGGCGCTGACGCCGCCGTCCGGGAGCCGGAGGTAGCCGCGGCCCGGGGTGTCCTCGGGCAGGGCCGCCGCGTCGCCGAGGTGGATCAGCAGGTCGGAGTCGGCCGGGTCGTCGGTGCGCAGGGCGATCCGGAGCAGCGCGGCCTCGTCCACCTCGGTGCCGGCGCTCTCCTCCGGGCGCCCGGTGGCGACGGCGAGGTGCACGCCGAGCGGCCCGCCGCGGCGGGCGACGGCGGTCAGCGCGCGGGCGAGCGGCCGGCCGGCGGGGGAGGTGGGGGAGAGCAGGGCGTCGTAGTCGTCGACGACGACGACCAGCCGGGCCGGGGGAGCGGCCGGTCCGGTCGGGCGGGGGCCCTCCGCGCTGCGCGGCGGGATGATCCGGGGGGTGGTGGCCGCTCCGCCGCCGACGGCGGCGGGCACCGGGACCTTGGCGCGCTCCGTGTCCTCCTCCGGCCCGTCCAGGCTCTGCGCGTCCAAGATGCGCGCGGCGTGCCAGGAGGCGAAGTCCAGCCCGTCGAACAGCCGCTCCCGCAGGGCGAGTTCGTCCTCCAGGGCCTCCGCTGCGAGCAGTGCGCCGCGCGGGTCGGCGGCGGCGTTCACCCGGCCGGTGACGTGCGGCAGCTCGGTGCAGCCGTCCAGGCCGTCCTGGCCGTCCGAGGTGGCCCGGCCCTCGATGACCGTGACGGTCAGCCGCTCGGGCCGCTCGGAGACGGCGAGCGAGGCGACCAGGGTGCGCAGCAGCTCGGTCTTGCCGGAGCCGCGGGCGCCGCCGATCAGCAGGTGCGGGCCGCCCGGGTCGGGGGAGGGGAGGGTGAGTTCGGGGTCGGCGAGGTCGAGCGTGCAGAGCTCGTCCCGGGTGGTGCCGAGCAGGGCGGTGGCGGCGCCGATGCCGCCGGCGTGCGCCTCCCAGCGGGCGGACAGCTTGGCCGGGGTGACGGTGTCGAGCTGGAGCAGGTCGAGCAGCCGCAGCACGTCGGGCAGCGGGCCGCGGGCGGCCGGGACGGCCTCGCGCAGCGGGGCGAGGACGCGGGCCAGCCGTTCGGCCCAGGCGTCCGAGACGGCGTCCAGCGAGACCTCGTGCAGGGTCTCCCGGCCGCGGGCGACCGGGCGGTCCAGCGAGAGCTGGGTGCCGACCTCGCCGGTGATGAGGGCGGTGGCGCCGAGGCCCCGGGGGAGCAGTTCGGGCTGTTCGGCGAGGCAGATCGGGAAGATGCCGACGGCCGGCCCCTGGCGCAGCAGCAGGTCGAGCGCCTGCCGGGCGGCCTCGGTGGCCGGTCGGCCGTCCACCACGACCACGGTCGCGGGGTGGCCGCCGAGGCCGCTGGGGCCGCTGAGGCGGGCGGTGAGCTCGGTCAGCCGGGCGGTGGCCTGTTCGTCGTCGAGGCCGATCAGCAGCCGGCAGTCCTGGCCGTCGACCGGGCGCAGATGGGGCAGCCACAGGGCCCAGGCCCAGGTGTCGGCGCGTTCCTCGGCGGCGCGGGCCGGGTCGGCGTCGACCACGACCAGGCTCAGTCCGGTCGGCGGGTGCAGCGCGGCGAGCTGGGCGACGACGGCGCGGGTGAGCGCGTCCAGGCGCTCGCGCGGGCCGCTGAGGCCGAGGCTGCCGGCGGTCTGGAGGTCGAGGGTGACCGGGACGGCGGGCAGTGTGGTGCCGGGCGTGGTGCCGGGGCCGCCGGGGCGGTCGGCGGTGCCCAGGCGCAGGGTGAGCGCGTCGGGGTGGCCGGGGCCGCGCTCCCAGAGACGGGGGCCGGGGCCGACGGCGTTGAGCAGCAGGGTGGCGAGGTCGGGCCAGCGCTCGCGCTGGGCGGCGGTCTGGCGCAGCCGCACCGCGGCGTGGTGGCGTTCGGCGCTCTCCTGGCCGGGCGGCTCGACGGCGCGGCCGGGCAGCAGGGAGAACAGGCCGCGGCCGCGGCCGGGGGCCGGTTCGGGGGCGGCGGGCGGCTCGACCGCGGGCGGGGCGGGCCGGGCCGGGCCGGGGGCGGCGAGCTGGAGGTGGCCGTTGCCGTCCGGCAGGGCGGCGCGGACGGCCCCGGGGGCTTCGGCCGGGCCGGGGGCGGCCACCTGGAGGGTGGACTCGCCGATCCGCAGCACGGCGCCGGGCTCCAGCGGGACGGCGGCCTCCGGCGGGCCGGGCGGGACGAGTCGGCCGTCCAGCGCGGTGCCGTTGGTGGAGCCGAGGTCGCGCACGGAGACCCGGCCGTCCTCGGCGAGGTGCAGGGCGAGGTGCAGCCGGGAGACGTCCGGGTCGTCGAGCGGGACGTCGGCCTCGGCGGAGCGGCCGATCCGGATCTCCCGGCCGTGCAGCCGGTGCACGCCGCCGGCGTCGGGGCCGCCGACCACGCGCAGTTCGGCGGCGGCGGGGGTGTCGTCGGGGTCCTCGGCGGTGGGGTCGGGCTCGTTCAGGCTGAGGACGGCGCCGTCGAGCAGCGGGGGGTGGCCGAGCAGGGTGTGCTCGTCCACCCGGTGTGCCCCGGCGTACAGGTGCACGTGGGTGGCGGCCCGCGGCCCGCGCACGCCCACGGCGCCCGCGAGCGCACCCGCGATGGCGCCGAGTGCGGTGCCGACGGGCGCGGTGACCAGCACGTCCACGTAGGGGATGGCGGAGCCGGCGGCGGACGGGCCGCTGCGCGGTCGGAGGACGGTCAGCCGGATCTGCATCTCGCCCGCGGGTCCCTTCTGCTGATGTGAACCTGGTACCGCTGCCCGGTGCCGTGGGCACCGTTGGGCCACACGAGTGGCGAGTGTCCATCCTGCCATCCGTCGAGGACGGTCCGCGCACCGTACCGGATTTGACGATCTTGCGATCGACGCCGTGTCGGGGCGACGGGGAGTCAGGGCCGACGGCCCCCTCGCGGGGTGCCCGGGACCTTCCCTAGGGGATGTCCCCCAACCCTTCCCCAGACCGTACGGATGGCCTACCGGCCACCTCAAAAACCCGAACCGACACCGTTAGAGTGGCCGCAGACACGGGCCCGGCAGGCTCACCGCACCGGCGGAGGAGCGCCCCGCGCGGGCGGCACGGCGAGGAGTGCGACAGGTGCGGCCAGTCGGCAGCAAATATCTGCTGGAGGAGACTCTCGGACGGGGTGCGACCGGGACCGTCTGGCGCGGTGTGGTGCGCGAGGACGCCCAGGTGCCGGGCTGCGCGCCCGGGCAGCGGGTGGCGATCAAGGTGCTGCGCGAGGAGCTGGCCGCCGACCCCGACGTGGTGATGCGCTTCCTGCGCGAGCGCTCGCTGCTGCTGCGGCTGACCCACCCCAACATCGTCCGGGTCCGGGACCTGGTCGTCGAGGGCGAGCTGCTGGCCCTGGTGATGGACCTGGTGGAGGGTCCCGACCTGGCCCGCTACCTGCGCGCCAACGGTCCGTTCAGCCCGATCGCCGGTGCCCTGCTGATGGCCCAGGTCGCGGACGCGCTGGCGGCCAGCCACGCCGACGGGATCGTCCACCGCGACCTCAAGCCGGCCAACGTGCTGCTCGCCTCCACCGTGGTGGACGGCGCCGAGCGGATGCACCCGCTGCTGACCGACTTCGGCATCGCCCGGCTCGCCGACTCCCCGGGCGTCACCCGCACCCACGAGTTCGTCGGCACCCCCGCCTACGTCGCGCCGGAGTCCGCCGAGGGCCGCCCGCAGACCTCCGCGGTGGACGTGTACGGCGCCGGGATCATGCTGTACGAGCTGGTCACCGGTCGGCAGCCGTTCCAGGGCGACAGCGCGCTCGCCCTGCTCCAGGCCCACCTGGCCCAGGAGCCGCAGCGGCCCAGCACCATGCCCGAGCCGCTCTGGACGGTGATCGAGCGCTGCCTGCGCAAGGACCCGGCCCAGCGGCCCGGCGCCACCTCGCTGGCCCACGCGCTGCGGGTGGTCGCGGCCGGCGTCGGCGTGCACGCCTCCCCGGCGGCGGTCGACGAGGCGCTGGCGGTCGGCGCCCTGCTGCTGCCGGACCCGCAGCCGGCCGCCGTCCCCGCCACGACGCCGCCGATGGCGCCCGGGCCGGTGCCGGGAGCCCCGGCCCCGGGCACCGAGGACCGCACCCAGGTGCTGCCGCCGACCCCGGCCGGGGCGCAGTACGACCCGGCCGCGGCGACCCGGGTGATGGGCACCCAGCCGCCGCCGGCGCCTCCGCAGGGCGCCGAGGACCGCACCCGGGTGATGCCGCCCGTCGCGGTGCCGCCGCCCCCGCCCGTCGCGCCGCCGCAGGAGGAGGCGCCGCACCCGTGGCAGACCCAGCTGCGCGCGGCGCGGGACCGCAACCAGCAGACCCAGGTCGGCTACTTCGGCGCGGAGGACTTCGAGGAGTACCCGGAGCCGCAGGTCGCCCCGCCGCCCTTCCAGGCGGGCCAGGGCGGCCAGGCGGGCCAGGGCGGCTACCCCGGTCAGCGGGGCCAGGGCGGCCAGGGCGGCCAGGGCGGCCAGGGTGGCCACCCCGGCCAGGGCGGCCGTCCCCAGCAGCCCGGCGGCTACCGCCAGCCCCCGCCCCCGCCCGGCTACGCGCAGCGCCCGCCGGTGGCCCCGCCGCCCTACCAGGCGGGCCAGGGCGGCCAGGGTGGCCACGCCGGCCAGGGCGGCCCGGGCGGCCGTCCGCAGCCGCCCGGCGGCTACCGGCAGCCCCCGGCCGGGTACGGGCAGTCGCAGGGTGGCTACCCGCCGCCGCCCGCGCCCGCCCCGGTGCCGCGCCGGGCCGAGCCGCCGGCGCCGCAGTACCGGGAGGCCCCGCCGCAGCGTCGCGAGGAGCCGCCGGCCCCGGCCCGCCGTGAGCCCGCGCCGGCCCGCGAGCCGCGCCCGCGCAGCCGCAACCGGATGTACATCCCGGGGCTGGGCTGCCTCAAGGGCTGTGTGATGGTGCTGCTGGTGCTGGCCGTGGCCGGGCTGGCGCTGTGGAACTTCACGCCGCTGCCGCAGTACTGGGACAACGTGGTGGGCTGGTTCGACTCGGCGCGCGACTGGGTGAACGGCCTCGTCGGCAAGTAGCGCCGTCCCCGGCCCGGATCCGGGCCCGATCCGGGCCCGATCCGGGCCCGGGCCGGAGCCGATCCGGGCTCCGGCCCGTCGAGACGGCAACTTTGACGCTATGTCGACAATTCGTGAGATTTCTCGGCCGAGACTCCCGCTCCGGGCCCCTCGGACGGCCCGCGCAGGGCCTCCGGGCGCGTAGGTTGGTCGCTGTTGTCCCGCCCCACCGAGCGCGCCGGACCCCCCGGAGCGCTCCCGCGCCGCCCACGGAGCAGCATTGGCACGCAAGATCGGCAGCCGGTACACCGTCCACCAGGTGATCGGCCGGGGTTCGGCCGGGACGGTCTGGCTCGGCGAGGGGCCCGACGGCCCGGTGGCGGTCAAGCTGCTGCGCGAGGACCTGGCCGCCGACCAGGTGCTGGTCGGCCGCTTCGTCCAGGAGCGCACCGCGCTGACCAGCCTCGACCACCCCCGGGTGGTCGGCGTGCGCGACATGGTGGTGGACGGCAGTGACCTCGCCCTGGTGATGGAGCTGGTCCAGGGCACCGACCTGCGCTCCCGGCTGGAACGGGACGGCGCGCTGCCGCCGCAGACCGCCGCCTCGATCATCGCCGACGTCGCCGACGGCCTGGCCGCCGCGCACGCGGCCGGCATCGTCCACCGCGACGTCAAGCCCGAGAACGTCCTGCTCGACCTCGCCGCCGCCCCGGGTCCGGGCGGCGCCCCGCGCGCCAAGCTCACCGACTTCGGCGTGGCCCGCCTGGTCGACGCCCCGCGCCGCACCCGGGCCACCCGGATCATCGGCACCCCCGACTACCTCGCCCCCGAGATCATCGAGGGCCTGGAGCCGCGCGCCGCCGTCGACATCTACGCCCTCGCCACCGTGCTGTACGAGCTGCTGGCCGGCTTCACCCCGTTCGGCGGCGGTCACACCGGCGCGGTGCTGCGCCGGCACGTCACCGAGCAGGTGCCGCCGATCCCCGGCCTGCCGGACGGGCTGTGGCGGATCATCTCCGAGTGCCTGGCCAAGGCCCCCGCCTCCCGGTTGCGCGCCGCCGAGCTGGCCGCCAGGCTGCGCGAGCAGCTGCCCTCGCTGGCCGGCCTGCCGGTGCTCGCCGTGCCCGGCCAGGGCCGCGCCCCGGCCGAGGAGCAGCTGACCCCGGGCGAGGCCGTCTACGCCGAGGTCGACGCCGGCCCCGGCGTCCACAAGCGCCGCCGCGGCCCGGCCGTCCCGCTGGTGCCGGGCGCCGCCCCGGACTCCACCCGGGACACCCACACCAGCCTGCGCCGCCCGTCCGCCGACGAGCTGGCCGCGTACGCGCTCGAGTCCCGCGCCCAGCGGGTCGCCCCGGGCCACCGCCGGGACCGCCAGGCCCTGCTGCGCCGCCGCCGGCTGCTGGCCGTCCTGATCGCCACCGTCCTGCTGCTGGCGGGCGCCGCCGCGGCCTGGACGGCGTTCGCGGCCACCGTCCCGGACGGCGGCCCCCCGGCCCGCCCGGCCGTCCACGGCACCGCCCCGCGGGCTCCGTAGGCCCGATGGGAACGGGGGTGTCGTCATGACCACTCCCGGAACCATTACCCTGGGGGGCGTGGCAGCCGTCGATCCTTCCGAAGAGCTCAAGAACCTCGATACGACCATGGGGTCGATCGAGGCCGTCCTCGACCTGGACAAGATCCGGGCCGACATCGCGGTCCTGGAGGAGGAGGCAGCCGCCCCCACCCTGTGGGACGACGTCGCGAACGCGCAGAAGGTGACCAGCCGGCTCTCCTTCCTCCAGGGCGAACTGCGCCGGGTCGAGAGCCTGCGCGGCCGCATCGACGACCTGGGCGTGCTGTTCGAGCTCGCCGAGGCCGAGGACGACGCGGACACCCGCGCCGAGGCCGAGACCGAACTCGTCGCCCTCCAGAAGGCGGTCGAGGAGCTGGAGGTCCGCACCCTCCTGTCCGGCGAGTACGACGCCCGCGAGGCGCTGATCAACATCCGTGCCGAGGCCGGTGGCGTGGACGCCGCCGACTTCGCCGAGCAGCTCATGCGCATGTACCTGCGCTGGGCCGAGCGGCACGGGTACCCCACCGAGGTGTACGACACCTCGTACGCCGAAGAGGCCGGCATCAAGTCCGCGACCTTCACGGTCAAGGCGCCGTACGCCTACGGCACCCTCTCCGTCGAGCAGGGCACCCACCGCCTGGTGCGCATCTCGCCCTTCGACAACCAGGGCCGCCGGCAGACCTCCTTCGCCGGCGTCGAGGTCCTTCCGGTCGTCGAGCAGTCCGACCACGTCGACATCGACGAGGGCGAGCTGCGGGTGGACGTCTACCGCGCCTCCGGCCCCGGCGGCCAGGGCGTCAACACCACCGACTCGGCGGTGCGCATCACGCACATCCCGACCGGCATCGTGGTCTCCTGCCAGAACGAGCGCTCGCAGATCCAGAACAAGGCGTCCGCGATGAACGTCCTCCAGGCCAAGCTGCTGGAGCGGCGCCGCCAGGAGGAGAAGGCGGCGATGGACGCGCTCAAGGACAGCGGCAGCTCCTGGGGCAACCAGATGCGCTCCTACGTGCTGCACCCGTACCAGATGGTGAAGGACGTCCGCACCGCGTACGAGGCCGGCAACCCGCAGGCCGTGCTGGACGGCGACATCGACGGCTTCATCGAGGCCGGGATCCGCTGGCGCAAGCAGCGCGAGACCAGCGCCGAGTAAGCAGGCAGGCACCAAGGCCCCCGACCGCAGCGGTCGGGGGCCTTCTCGTATGTCCTGGAGGCTCGGGTCGGAGTCGTCCCGCAGGCTCAGGCGAGAGCCTGCCGGGCGATCAGCGCCACCGCGAGCAGTCCGGCCAGGAGGGCCAGCAGCATCGTGGGGGAGAGCGCGGCGAACGGGCTCTGCTGCTCCTGAATCCGGGCCCGGTTGGCCCGGCACACCGGGCAACGCCCGTCGCTGACGCGGCCGTTGCAGTTGGCGCACACCAGATGGTCGCAGGTCATGCGATCTCCTCCTCGCTGCTACTGCCAACGCACCGGACGGGGCTTTGGTTCCATGCGCTGCCCTGTACGGGGGAGCGGCCGTGACACGGTCGCCCCCTCCACTCTGCCAGGTTCCGGCGGTTCCGGCTTCCGGGCTGTGAGATGCCTCGCAATATTCGGGGCATAAACGGACATTCTCCCGCAGAGTCCAGTCGTTGTCACGGGCGGCCCCTGCGGGCCGGTTGCCGATTCGCGTATGGTCCCAGACCGGGAGCAGCCCTCCGCGCTCCCGTCGCCCGCCCATGGACCGGGCCTCCGGGGCGGACCGATCGAGGACTGGCGCCGCCTAGGATGGCCTCCGTGATGCAGCCGTGATCAGATTCGACAACGTCTCCAAGACCTATCCCAAGCAGAACCGTCCCGCCCTGGACAACGTCTCGCTGGAGATCGAGAAGGGTGAGTTCGTCTTCCTGGTCGGCTCGTCCGGCTCGGGGAAGTCCACCTTCCTGCGCCTGTGCCTGCGCGAGGAGCGTCCGAGCACGGGCGCGGTGCACGTGCTGGGCAAGGACCTCGGCAAGCTGTCCAACTGGAAGGTGCCGCACATGCGCCGCCAGCTGGGCACCGTCTTCCAGGACTTCCGCCTGCTGCCGAACAAGACGGTCGCGCAGAACGTCGCCTTCGCCCTGGAGGTGATCGGCAAGCCCAAGAGCGCCATCAACAAGGTGGTGCCCGAGGTGCTGGAGCTGGTCGGCCTCGGCGGCAAGGAGGACCGCATGCCGGGCGAGCTGTCCGGTGGTGAGCAGCAGCGCGTGGCCATCGCCCGCGCCTTCGTGAACCGTCCGATGCTGCTCATCGCGGACGAGCCCACGGGCAACCTGGACCCGCAGAACTCGGTCGGCATCATGAAGCTGCTCGACCGCATCAACCGCACCGGCACCACGGTGCTGATGGCCACCCACGACCAGGCCATCGTCGACCAGATGCGCAAGCGCGTCATCGAGCTCGACAAGGGGCTGCTCGTCCGCGACCAGGCCCGCGGCGTCTACGGGTACCAGCACTGACCGACCAGCGCTGACCCGTGGGGCCGCCGGCCCGAACCGCCAGTCCCGGAGCAGTACCGACCCTGGAGTTGTTTCCCGCATGCGTGCCCAGTTCGTCCTGTCGGAGATCGGTGTGGGTCTCCGACGCAACCTGACCATGACCATCGCGGTCGTGGTCAGCGTCGCGCTCTCCCTCGCCCTCGCCGGTTCCTCGCTCCTGGTCCGCGACCAGGTGAACTCCATGAAGGGGTACTGGTACGACAAGGTCGAGGTGAGCATCTACTTCTGCACCAAGGCGGACGCCCGCAACTCGCCCCAGTGCGACAAGGGTGCGGCCACCGACCAGCAGGTCCAGGACATCAAGGACCAGCTGGACAAGATGGCCTCGGTGGTCCAGTCGTCCACCTACGAGAGCTCGGCCGACGCGTACAAGCACTGGAAGGAGATGAACCCGGACAACCCGCTCATCTCCGTCCTGGGCCCGGACGCCATGCCACAGTCCTGGCGGGTCAAGCTCAACGACCCGACCAAGTACGACGTGATCCAGAGCGCCTTCGCCGGCAAGCCCGGCGTGAAGTCGGTCGAGGACCAGCGGAAGATCCTGGAGAACCTGTTCGGCCTGCTCAACGGCCTCCAGACCGCGGCGTTCGTGATCATGGTGCTGATGCTGTTCGTCGCCCTGCTGCTGATCGTCAACACCGTCCGGGTGTCGGCGTACAGCAGGCGGCGCGAAACCGGGATCATGCGCCTGGTCGGCGCCTCGAACTTCTACGTCCAGATGCCCTTCATCGCCGAGGCGGCCTTCTCGGCGCTGCTGGGCGCGGCGATGGCTTCCGGGCTGCTGATCGGCGGGCACTTCTTCGTCCAGAACTGGCTGGCCGACCGGGTGCAGTTCATCCACTTCATCGGGCTCGGCTCGGTGCTCGCGGTGATACCGCTGTTGATCGTGGTGGGTATGGGCATGGCCGGCGTCGCGGCGTTCTTCACGCTGCGCAAGTACCTGAAGGTCTGATCCCCGCACGGCTCGACGGCCCCGTACGGCACTGCGCCGTACGGGGCCGTCGGCGTTCCGGGCCCCTGCGTTCCGGTTCGTCCCGCGCGGAGCGGTGTCTACACTCCGGTGCCATGCTGCAAACTCCGCGCAGGGCCCGCCAGGTGACCGTGCTCAGCCTGGTGTTCGGCGCCGTGCTGCTGGCCGGCGCGGCCACCGGTGCCTGGGGCGACCCGGGCGACCCGTCGCACCGCCCCTCCGCCGACACCGCCCGGCCCACCGGCGGGCTCCCGGCGGACCCGGCCGGCACAGCCCTGTCGGAGCAGCAGGCCGAGCACCTGCTGGCGGCCGGCGGCGACCGCTGGGGCGCGTACTACAGCGCCCGGGAGTACGCGGAGTTCAGCCAGGGCCTGGACGGCCGCTACCCGGGTGTCGGCCTCTCCGTCGGCCGCGGCCAGGACGGCGTCACCGAGGTCTCCCAGGTCGCGCCCGGCGGGCCGGCCGCCGCCGCCGGGATCGCCCCGGGCGACCGGCTGGTGCGGATCGGCCAGGACCAGGCCGACCACCTGCCGGTCACCGAGGTGGTCGCGCGGCTGCGCGGCCGGGGCGAGGAGCGCCGGGCCGGCTCGGAGGTCACCCTGGCCGTCCGGCGCGGCGCGGGGGAGGAACGCGAACTGCGGCTGCGGCGCGTGCTGCTGGACACCCGGCAGGTCACCGCGGAGCAGCTGGACAAGGGCGTGCTGCGGGTGACGGTGCGCGCCTTCACCAGCGGCGTGGCCGACCAGGTGCGCGCCGCGCTGCGGGCCCCGCACACCGGCGTGGTGCTCGATCTGCGCGGCAATTCCGGCGGGTTGGTCGACGAGGCGGCCGGCACCGCCGGGATCTTCCTGGACGGCGGAACGGTCGGCTCGTACCAGGAGCGCGGCGAGACCAGGGAGTTGACGGCCCCGCCCGGCGGTGACCAGCGCACCCCGCTGGTGCTGCTGGTGGACGGCGGCACGATGAGCGCCGCCGAGCTGCTCGCCGGCGCGCTCCAGGACCGCAGCCGCGCCGTGGTGGTGGGCTCGCGGACCTTCGGCAAGGGCACCGTCCAGCAGCCCAGCCGGCTCGCCGACGGCGCCGTGCTGGAGCTGACCGTCGGCCGCTACTACACCCCGGCCGGGCGCTCCCCGGACGGCACCGGCCTGACCCCCGACGTCCCGGCCGGTTCGGGGGAGGAGGCCGACGAGCTCGCCCTGCGGGTCCTCGCGGGGCTGGGCACCCGCGCCTGAGGTCGGCGGGGATCCGCCGGACGGCCCCTAAAGCAGCTGCCCCATCCGGTGCCGAAGTGCGAGAATGACCGGGTTATGGCAAAGGAAACCGGACAGAAGCTGATCGCGCAGAACAAGAAGGCGCGACACGAGTACACGATCCTCGACACCTACGAGTGCGGCCTCGTGCTCACCGGCACCGAGGTCAAGTCGCTGCGCGAGGGGCGGGCCAACCTGGTCGACGGCTACGCCTACATCCAGAACCACGAGGCGTGGATCGACAACGTCTTCATCCCCGAGTACACCCAGGGGACGTGGACCAACCACGCGGCCCGGCGCAAGCGCAAGCTGCTGCTGCACAAGCTGGAGATCCGCAAGATCGAGACCAAGGTCCGCGACGCGGGCCACACCCTGGTCCCGCTCTCGCTGTACTTCAAGGACGGCCGGGTGAAGCTCGAACTGGCGCTCGCCGTCGGCAAGAAGCTCTACGACAAGCGCCAGACGCTGCGCGAGAAGCAGGACACCCGCGAGACGGCCCGCGCCGTGGCGGCGGCCCGCCGACGCCAGGGTTAATCCGCTGGACCCTCGCCCGTCGCCTCGCGTACTATGGCGCCAGCAACACGGACGATCGCCGTCCGAGCTGTTTCTCAAAAAAACATGGGGATGATCGGTTTCGACAGGGGATGTTGAAACAGGGGAAGCGAGCCGAGGAACGCGGCAATGATCTCGTAAACCACGTGTCGCAAAAAAATAATCGCCAACTCTAAGCGCGATTCCCAGCAGTTCGCTCTCGCTGCCTAATAAGCACCGATAGCGCTTGGGTGTCAGACCGGGGAGTTCCCGACCCGGACCCTGGCATAATCTAGGGAACTCAACCGTCCACCCGGGCTGCGAGGGTGGATGGGAAATCAAACAGCAGCTGGGCCTGTTGGCGGCTTGTCCGTGTGACCGCCAGGGCCGAGAAAAGCGCAGCGGACTGCGCTCGGAGAAGCCCTGAATTAACTCCACTGGACCCGGGTTCGATTCCCGGCATCTCCACCACCCCATGTTCACACCGAAGGCCGTCCTCCGCTCAGCGGAGGGCGGCCTTCGACTTTTGTACGTTCCGGAGCAGCGCGGCCCGGGGGCGGCGGCGTAGGATCATCCGTCCGCTCGTTTTCCGGAGCCGGATTCCGCCGCAACCACCGAGGCCATGCAGAGCAACAAGGACACCACCCCCACGGCCGATCACGAGACCGTCCGCACGCGCGAGATCGCCGGTGAGCAGCAGCACCTCGACACCGTCTACCACCGGTTGGAGGAGAAGCTCGCCGAGGCCGAGTACATCCTGGAGGACGCCGCCAAGCGGGTCCAGGTCGGCACCCCCGGCGCGCTCGCCGAACGCGACGCCCAGGTCTACCGGGCCGGCGCCCACCTCCAGCGACTGAACAGCGAGTTCGAGGACTTCCTGTTCGGCCGGATCGACCTCCAGCGGGCGGACGCCCCGGAGGAGCACGGCATCCCGTCGAACACTCCGCTCGACCCGGCCGACCCGGCCGTCGCCGAGACCCTCCACATCGGCCGGCTGGGCGTGCTGGACGCCGAGTACGGCCCGCTGGTGATCGACTGGCGCGCGCCCGCCGCCGCCCCGTTCTACCGCGCCACCCCGGTCGAGCCGGGCCGGGTGATCCGCCGCCGGGTGATCCGCTCCAAGGGCCGCAAGGTGATCGGCGTCGAGGACGACCTGCTGCGTCCGGACCTCGCCCCGACCCTGGACGGCGAGGAGCTGGCCGTGGTCGGCGACGGCGCGCTGATGGCCTCGCTGGGCCGCGCCCGCAGCCACTCGATGCGCGACATCGTCTCCTCCATCCAGAAGGAGCAGGACGAGGTGATCCGCGCCGCCGCCGCGGGCGCCACCCTGGTCACCGGAGGCCCGGGCACCGGCAAGACCGCCGTCGCCCTGCACCGCGCCGCCTACCTGCTCTACCAGGACCGCCGCCGCTACGCCGGGGGCATCCTGGTGGTCTCGCCGACCCCGCTGCTGGTCTCCTACACCGAGGGCGTGCTGCCCGCGCTGGGCGAGGAGGGCCAGGTCGCCATCCGGGCGGTCGGCTCGCTGGTGGACGGCATCGAGGCGGGCACCTACGACACCCCCGAGGCGGCCCGGGTCAAGGGCTCGGGCCGGATGGTGCAGCTGCTGCGCCGGGCCGCCCGCGCGGCGCTGGAGCTGGGCGCGCCGCAGGAGCTGAAGGTCGTCGCCCGCGGCGAGGTGCTGAAGCTGGACGCCTCCCGGCTGAAGGCCGTGCGCGGCAACGTGGTGGGCTCCGGCGGCACCCCGCTGAACCTGCTGCGCCCGCGTGCCCGCAGGCTGCTGCTGGACGCCCTGTGGCAGCAGGCCACCAGGGACCTGCCGAAGCCCGCCGACCACTACGCCCGCGAGCAGCGCCAGGAGGAGAAGGAGTCCTTCGACGAGTACGTCTCGGACGAGGCGTCGTTCCTGGACTTCCTGGACGCCTGGTGGCCGGCGCTGACCCCGCGCGGGGTGCTCGGCACGCTGCGCCAGCACCGTCACACCAACCGGATCGCCCGCCGCGCCGTCACCCCGGACGAGGCCCGGCTGCTGGCCGCCTCCTGGCGCCACCTGTCCGCGGGGGGCGAGGGCGCGCTGTCCGCGCACGACGTGGCGCTGATCGACGAGCTCCAGGTGCTGCTCGGGGAGCCGGCCCGCCCGAAGGTCCGCGAGGTGGACGCGGTGGACCTGCTGAGCGGCCTGGAGGAGGTCACCACCTTCGCCGACCGCAGCACCCGTCAGCGCGACCGCCAGCCGGTCGAGCGCAAGGAGTACGCGCACATCATCGTGGACGAGGCCCAGGACCTCACCCCGATGCAGTGGCGGATGATCGGCCGCCGGGCCCGGATGGCCACCTGGACGATCGTCGGCGACCCGGCGCAGTCCTCCTGGCCGTTCCCGCAGGAGGCCCAGGCCGCGCTGGACGAGGTGCTCTCCGGCAAGCCGCGCCGCCGCTTCACGCTGACCGTGAACTACCGCAACCCGGCCGAGATCGCCGAGGTCGCGGCGAAGGTGCTGGCGCTGGCCGCGCCGGGCACCCCGTCGCCGAGTGCGGTGCGCCGCGTCGGCGTGGAGCCGCGCTTCGCGGCCACCACGGACCCCGGGCCGGCGGCCTTCGGCAAGGCCGCCCGGGCCGAGCTGGAGCGGCTGCTGGCCGAGGTGGACGGCACCGTGGCGATCGTGGTGCCGATGGACCGCCGGGACGAGGCGGCCGGCTGGGCCGAGGGCCTGGGCGGGCGCGTGGTGGCGCTGGGCAGCCTGGAGGCCAAGGGCCTGGAGTACGACGCGACCGTGGTGGCCGACCCGACCGGCATCGCCGGCGAGTCGGAGGCCGGGCTGCGGGTGCTGTACGTGGCGCTGACCCGGGCGACCCAGCGGCTGACCGTGCTCTCCGGCCCGGACGACCTGCCGGACGCGGCCGGCGTGCCCGCGCTGCTGCACGGCTGACGGCCCCTACGGGCCCCGTCGGACTCCGGCGGGGCCCGTGGGGCCCGACGGAAGAAGGCCCCTCACCGGCTGGTGAGGGGCCTTCAGACGTTTACGACACCGACCCGCCATGCTCGCCTCGCGGCAAGTGGTCCCTCGAAGGGACGAAGGTTGGGCCCGGGGGCTTGGATCGAGCCGGTGTCCCGTCCAATGTAACGCATCGGCCCGGAGAGGCAAGGAGCGAGTGGCGGGGACCGGCGGCCGTCGGGTGTGATTGTCGGGTCCGCACACTCAATGAACGTTATTTCTGGCTACCCCTTGGAAGGTGCGACGATCGAGGTCCAGCATGCGCAGGCGATGCCTTCAACAAAATGTTGAACCTGCGGGATCAGACGGAAGAAGGAAGCGTCGATGGCGACGGTGCCCAGTGTCTCCAACTCGATCACGGTACGGCTGGAGGTCCCGGCCCGGGGCAACGCCGTCAGTGCGATCACCACGGCCGTGGAGTCCTCCGGCGGCTCGGTGACCGGTCTCGACGTCACCGCCTCCGGCCTGGAGGCGCTGCGGATCGACGTCACGGTGGCGGCCTCCTCGGTCGCGCACGGCGAGGAGATCGTCGAGAAGCTGCGCGCGATCGACGGCGTGTCGATCGGCAAGGTCTCGGACCGCACCTTCCTGATGCACCTCGGCGGCAAGATCGAGATGTCCTCGAAGCTGCCGATCCGCAACCGTGACGACCTGAGCATGATCTACACCCCGGGTGTCGCCCGGGTCTGCATGGCGATCGCGGAGAACCCCGAGGACGCCCGTCGCCTGACCATCAAGCGCAACAGTGTCGCCGTGGTCACCGACGGCTCGGCGGTGCTGGGCCTGGGCAACATCGGCCCGGAGGCCGCGCTGCCCGTCATGGAGGGCAAGGCGGCCCTGTTCAAGCGCTTCGCCGGGATCGACGCCTGGCCGATCTGCCTGGACACCCAGGACACCGACGAGATCGTCGCCATCGTCAAGGCGATCGCCCCGGGCTTCGCCGGGATCAACCTGGAGGACATCTCCGCGCCGCGCTGCTTCGAGATCGAGGCCCGGCTGCGCGAGGCCCTGGACATCCCGGTCTTCCACGACGACCAGCACGGCACCGCGATCGTGGTGCTGGCCGCCCTCACCAACGCGCTGAAGGTGGTCGGCAAGCGGATCGGCGACATCCGCGTGGTGATGTCGGGCGCCGGCGCCGCCGGCACCGCGATCCTCAAGCTGCTGATGGCGGCCGGCGTCGAGCACGCCACCGTGGCGGACGTGCACGGCGTGGTCCACCTGGGCCGCGGGGACCTCAACGAGAACCTGCGCTGGATCGCCGAGCACACCAACCGCTCGGGCCGCACCGGCAGCCTCAAGGAGGCCGTGGCGGGCGCCGACGTCTTCATCGGCGTCTCGGCCCCGAACGTCCTGGACGGCGACGACCTGGCCACCATGGCCGAGGACTCGATCGTCTTCGCGCTGGCCAACCCGGACCCGGAGGTCGACCCGGGTGTCGCCCGGCAGACCGCCGCCGTGGTCGCCACCGGCCGCAGCGACTTCCCGAACCAGATCAACAACGTGCTGGTCTTCCCGGGCGTCTTCCGCGGCCTGCTGGACGCCCAGAGCCGCACCGTCAACACGGAGATGATGATCGCCGCCGCCCGGGCGCTGGCCACCACCGTGGCCGACGACGAGCTGAACGCCAACTACATCATCCCGAGCGTGTTCCACAAGGACGTCGCCAAGACCGTCGCCTCCGCGGTGCGCGAGGCGGCCCTGGCGGGGCCCCAGGAGGACCGCGCGCCGGCCCGTCCGACCCCCGGCATCGTCGGCACCCTCGACACCTCCGCGTTCCCCACCGTCAAGCTCTGACGGCAGGTCGGGCGACGTGTCGCAGATCGCTCAAATGTGCGAATAGTGACCATGCCCGCCCAGTCCGCCCCGAACCCTTGCGACACAAGGGCGAGGGGCGTGTTTGGGCTTGTCAGTCGTAGGGCGTACCGTAGCCCTGCACGGGGCAGGCGTGTCCGACAAGTACGGAACGTCCCCCTGGTCTTCCGGCGTGTCGTCCCGACCGCCGCCCGCGCCCGGTCCGCCGGAGCCGACGGAGCGTCACACCTCCAACGGGCGGGCGAGGTTCGGGTGGCTCGGCCGGGGCCCGATTGGCTTTCTCGGGGCCGGTCGGGGCAGGATTCGTACCCAGGCGGGCGGGGGCCTTCGACGGCTCAGGCGCGCGGCATCGGGTGCGGACCCGGCCTGCGACCACGCATTGCCTGCATGAGCACAGTGTGCGGACCTGCGGCCCATCCGGGTGCCCCCCGGTGGGAGCACCGATGGGCCCCCGCGCACCGCAAGCGAACAGACCACAGGAGTACACATGAACCGCAGTGAGCTGGTGGCCGCGCTGTCCGAGCGCGCCGAGGTGACCCGCAAGGACGCCGACGCCGTTCTGGCCGCCTTCGCCGAGATCGTCGGCGAGGTCGTCGCCAAGGGCGACGAGAAGGTCACCATCCCCGGTTTCCTGACCTTCGAGCGCACCCACCGTGCCGCCCGCACCGCCCGCAACCCGCAGACCGGCGAGCCGATCCAGATCGCCGCGGGCTACAGCGCCAAGGTGAGCGCCGGCTCCAAGCTGAAGGAAGCCGCCAAGGGCGCTGCCTGAGCCACCCCTTGAACGCCCGAGAGGCCGGGCTCCCCGCTGGGGAGCCCGGCCTCTCGCCGTTGCCGCGGGCGGACCGTCAGGCGTCGACCAGCTGCTCGCTGGGCAGCTCGACGTGGGCGCCCAGGTCGCGCAGCTTGTCCATGAAGTTCTCGTAGCCGCGGTTGATCAGGTCGATGCCGTGCACGGTCGAGGTGCCCTCGGCCGCCAGCGCCGCGATCAGGTACGAGAAGCCGCCGCGCAGGTCCGGGATGACCAGCTCGGAGCCGATCAGCTTGGACGGGCCGGAGACGACCGCGGAGTGCAGGAAGTTGCGGGCGCCGAAGCGGCACGGGGTGCCGCCCAGGCACTCGCGGTAGAGCTGGATGTGCGCGCCCATCTGGTTCAGCGCGCCGGTGAAGCCGAGCCGCGACTCGTACACCGTCTCGTGGACGATGGACAGGCCCGTGGCCTGGGTCAGCGCGACCACCAGCGGCTGCTGCCAGTCGGTCTGGAAGCCCGGGTGCACGTCGGTCTCCAGGGCGATCGCCTTGAGCTCGCCGCCCGGGTGCCAGAAGCGGATGCCCTCGTCGTCCACCTCGAAGGCGCCGCCGACCTTCCGGAAGGTGTTCAGGAAGGTCATCATCTCGAGCTGGCGGGCCCCGCGGACGTAGATGTCGCCCTTGGTGGCCAGCGCCGCGCAGGCCCAGGAGGCCGCCTCCAGGCGGTCCGGCAGCGCGCGGTGGTTGTAGCCGTTCAGCTCGTCGACGCCGGTGATCAGGATCGTCCGGTCGGTGCCCAGCGTGATGATCGCGCCCATCTTCTGCAGCACGCAGATCAGGTCGACGATCTCCGGCTCGATGGCCGCGTTGCGCAGCTCGGTGACGCCCTCGGCGAGGACGGCCGTCAGCAGCACCTGCTCGGTCGCGCCGACCGAGGGGTAGGGCAGCTCGATCTTGGTGCCGCGCAGCCGCTGCGGGGCGACCAGGTAGGTGCCCTGCGGGTGCTTCTCGATGGTGGCGCCGAACTGGCGCAGCACCTCGAAGTGGAAGTCGACGGGGCGGCCGCCGATGTCGCAGCCGCCGAGGCCGGGGATGAAGGCGTGGCCGAGGCGGTGCAGCAGCGGGCCGCAGAACAGGATCGGGATCCGCGAGGAGCCGGCGTGGGCGTCGATGTCGGCGACGTTGGCGCTCTCGACGTGCGAGGGGTCGAGGATCAGCTCGCCGTCCTCGTCACCGGTGCGCACGGTCACGCCGTGCAGCTGCAGCAGGCCGCGGACCACCTTGACGTCGCGGATGTCCGGGACGTTGCGCAGTCTGCTGGGCCCCTGCCCGAGGAGGGCGGCGACCATGGCCTTGGGCACCAGGTTCTTCGCACCGCGGACGCGGATCTCGCCTTCGAGCGGGTTTCCGCCATGGACCAGCAGGACGTCGTCGGTCATCGTTCTCGCAATCCGGGGTGCCAGAGGAGTCGGGGAGGAAGGCTCCGGGAGAGAGCCGGTGGTGGACCGGTCGTACGGGCGCGTTCGGGCCCCCGGCGAAACCGAGTCGGCACCGTATAAGGGCGTCCACCAGACGTAGATGGTAGTAGGCGCTCCGTTGGTTCCCGTGAGCCTCTCCCGTGATGGTGCTCTCTCCGGGCCCGAGGCCGCCCGCCGGTGCGGCCGTACGGGTGTTCGTCCGGCGTGCCGGGTTTCCGGGTGTTGCGGTGTCCGAGCGGTGCCGTTCTGCGGGATCATGTGGGCATGACGGCGGCCCATTCGCACGAAGGCCGGTCCCACACCGGCTGTCTGCTCGTCGCGACGCCCCTGCTCACCGACCCGAACTTCGCGCGGGCGGTGGTGCTGCTCCTCGACCACGACGTCGAGGGGGCGCTCGGCGTGGTCCTCAACCGGCCGACACCGGTCGAGGTGGGAAGTGTGCTGGACGGCTGGAACAGACTCGTCGGACAGCCCGCCGTGGTGTTCCAGGGCGGCCCGGTGGCGCTGGACTCGGCGCTCGGCCTCGCGGTGGCGCCGGGGGAGCCGGGCACCGGCGAGCCGCTCGGCTGGCGCCGGGTGCACGGCGCGATCGGCCTGGTGGACCTGGAGGCGCCGCCGGAGGTGCTGGCCGGCGAACTGGGCAGCCTGCGGATCTTCGCCGGGTACGCCGGCTGGTCGCCGGGACAGCTGGAGGCGGAGCTGGAGAGCGGTGCCTGGTACCTGGTGGACTGCGAGCCCGGGGACGTCTCCAGCCCCGAGCCGGAGCGGCTCTGGCGCTCGGTGCTGCGCCGCCAGCGCGGCCCGCTCGCCCTGCTGGCGACCTACCCCGACGACCCGACGATGAACTGAGCCGCCCGGCCCCGCGCCGCGATACTGGCCCGGTTTCCGGAGGCCCCCATAGACTTGGCACCCATGAGCACTCTTGAGCCCGAGCGCGGCCTCGGCACCGGCACCCTGGTCGAGCCCGTCCCGCAGGTGTCCAACGGGGACGGCGACCACGAGCGCTTCGCGCACTACGTCCAGAAGGACAAGATCATGGAGAGCGCGCTCTCCGGGTCTCCCGTGGTGGCGCTCTGCGGCAAGGTGTGGGTGCCCGGGCGCGACCCGAAGAAGTACCCGGTCTGCCCGATGTGCAAGGAGATCTACGACGGCATCGGCAAGCCGCAGGGCGGCGACGGCGACAACAAGAAGTAGTCCGCGGCGCTCCGCGCAACGCCGTTTTGCATAGCACCCCCGTTGCCCCGGTGGTCTATGCCAATCGTTCGGGGGTGGGCAGGATGTCGGAATGGACCTCATTCCCGCACCTTCGAGTGCCGCCCGCCGCCCGGACGAGGACTACCCGCTCGACGCCGCCACCACGCTGACCGCGCCCCCCGCGCTGGCCGACGCCGAGCGCTGGCTGCGGGCCACGCTGTCCGCCGCCACCGGACTGCCGCTCGGCCCGGGCCGGCCGGGGTCGGGCATCGAGCTGGTCGAGGACGCGGAGCTCGCCGCCGAGGCGTACCGGATCACGGTGCGCCCCGGCCACGCCCTGATCGCCGCGGGAGGCCCGGCCGGCGCCCTGTGGGGCGCGCAGACCCTGCGGCAGCTGCTCGGGCCGGACGCCTACCGCCGCTCGCCGCTGCGCCGCGAGGGCTGGGTGCTGCCCGGCGCCGACATCGCGGACGCCCCCCGGTTCGGCTGGCGCGGCGCGCTGCTCGACGTCGCCCGGCACTTCCTGCCCAAGTCGGACGTGCTGCGCTTCGTCGACCTGCTGGCCGCGCACAAGCTCAACGTGCTGCACCTGCACCTGACCGACGACCAGGGCTGGCGGGTCGAGATCAAGCGCTACCCGAGGCTGACCGGGCACGGCTCCTGGCGGGAGCGCTCGATGGTCGGGTACCGGGCCGCACAGCGCCGCGACGACCGCCCGCACGGCGGCTACTACACCCAGGACGACCTGCGCGAGATCGTCGCCTACGCGGCCGCCCGAGGGGTCACCGTCGTCCCGGAGATCGACCTGCCCGGCCACACCCAGGCCGCCGTCGCCGCCTACCCCGAGCTGGGCAACACCGACGTGGTGGACACCGCCGGGCTCGGGGTCTGGACCGACTGGGGGGTGAGCCACAACGTGCTCAACGCCTCCGAGGAGACCCTGCGCTTCTTCGAGGGCGTGCTGGAGGAGGTCCTGGAGCTCTTCCCGTCCGAGTTCATCCACCTCGGCGGCGACGAGTGCCCCAAGGAGCAGTGGAAGGACAGTGCCGCCGCGCAGGCGCGGATACGCGAGCTGGGCCTGGCCAACGAGGACGAACTGCAGAGTCACCTCATCCGGCACTTCGACGGCTGGCTGGCCGAGCGCGGCCGCCGGCTGATCGGCTGGGACGAGATCCTGGAGGGCGGGCTCGCGCCGGGCGCCGCCGTCTCCTCCTGGCGCGGCTTCGGCGGCGGGATCGCCGCCGCGAAGGCCGGGCACGACGTGGTGATGTGCCCCGAGCAGCACGTCTACTTCGACCACCGGCAGGCGGACGGACCGGACGAGCCGATCCCGGTCGGTTTCGTGCGCACCCTGGAGGACGTCTACCGGTTCGAGCCGGTCCCGAAGCAGCTGGACGAGGCCGCCGCCCGGCACGTGATCGGCACCCAGGCCAACCTGTGGAGCGAGTTCATGGACAGCGCCCGGGACATCGACTACCGGGCCTTCCCCCGGCTGGTCGCCTTCGCCGAGGTCGCCTGGTCCGAGCTGCCCGCGGAGCCGGCCGAGCGGGACTTCGCCGGTTTCGAGCGGCGGCTGACGGCGCACCTCGGGGTGCTGGACGCGCTCGGCGTGGAGTACCGCCCGGCGGACGGTCCGCACCCGTGGCAGCGCCGGCCCGGAGTCGTCGGCCGGCCGATCGAGGGGCCGCCGCCGGTCCGTTAGTCCTACTCGCGGGGAACTTCTGAGCGGTCGTCCGACGTCAAGAACTGATGAACATCTGCCCTGGCCCGGAGCGGGTCGGGGCAGATACCGCCCGGTATCAGTCCCAATCGGGCAGTCCCGTTCACCGGTCCCGAAATGATCATCGAGCATTGTGTGCCAGAGTTGCCCAACCCGGCCCGATCGCCCGTACCCTACGGGCCAGGCCGGGCTGCTGACGCAGGACGGCACGGCCGAAGGCCGGCGGGCGGCAGGCGATCGATGAGCAAGTGGAGCACGGTGGGACCCAGGTGAACCGGACGATCATGCTGCCGGCCTCCCTCGACGAGGCCGTCGACGCGCTGGCCGCCGCCCCGGCCGCGGTACCGGTGGCCGGAGCCACCGACCTGATGGAGGCCGTCAACGCCGGCCGTTTGCGGCCCGCCGCCCTGGTCGGCCTCGGCCGGATCACCGAACTGCGCGGCTGGCGCTACGAGGACGGCGGCACCGCCGTGCTCGGCGCCGGACTCACCCACGCCCGGATGGACCGCCCCGACTTCGCCGCGCTCATCCCCGCGCTCGCCGACGCCGCCCGCACCGCCGGCCCGCCGCAGGTCCGCAACGTCGGCACCCTCGGCGGGAACATCGTCACCGCCGCGTCGGCCGGCGACACCCTCCCGGTGCTCACCGCGCTGGAGGCCAGCGTCACCCTGGCCCGGGCCGGGGGCACCCGCGAGGTGCCGGTCAGTCACCTGCTCACCGGGCTCGACCCGGTGCGCCCCGGCGAACTGCTCACCTGGGTGCGCGTCCCGCTGCTGCACGCCCCGCAGGTCTTCCTCAAGGCCACCGGCCGCAGCGGCCCGGCCCGCGCCACCGCCTCCGTGGCCCTCGTCCTCGACCCGGCCCGGCGCTCGGTGCGCTGCGCCGTCGGGGCCGTCGCCCCGGTGCCGCTGCGCCCGCTGGAGGCCGAGGCCTGGGTGGCCGGCTGCATCGACTGGGACGGCAGCCGGGAGATCGACCCGGCCGCGACCGCCGCCTTCGGCGAGTACGTGGCCGCCGCCTGCGTCCCCGACGACTACGGCGCCGAGGGCGCCTGGGAGGCCGTGACCGAGGGGCCGACCGCGGCCGCGGTCCGGTTGCGGCGTACCGTATCGGTGCTGGCCCGACGGGCACTGGGAAGGGCGCTGAAGTGACCACAGACCCCATCGAGACCCTGGACGCCGACCCGCTCGGCCTCTCCCCGCAGGTCAGCCGCGAGTTGCGCCCGTGCGCCTCGTACACGCTGCGGGTCAACGGTTTCGAACGGCCCGTCACCGACGCCTGGATCGGCGAGAGCCTGCTCTACGTGCTGCGCGAGCGGCTCGGCCTGGCCGGTGCCAAGGACGGCTGCGAGCAGGGCGAGTGCGGGGCCTGCTCGGTGCAGGTGGACGGCCAGCTGGTGGCCGGCTGCCTGGTGCCCGCCGCGCTGGCCGCCGACAGCGAGATCAACACCGTCGAGGGCCTGTCCGCCGCCGGCGGCGCGAGCGACGTCCAGCAGGCGCTGGCGGCCTCCGGTGCCGTCCAGTGCGGCTACTGCACCCCCGGCATGGCGATGGCGGTGCACGACCTGCTCCAGCGCAACCACCGGCCCACCGAGGTGGAGGCCCGGCAGGCCCTGTGCGGCAACCTCTGCCGCTGCACCGGCTACCGGGGCGTGCTGGCCGCCGTCCAGACCGTCGCGGACGCCCGCGCGCTGGAGGCCGAGGAGGCGGAGGAGGCCGCGAAGGCCCCCGGGCCCGCTGCCGAGGCGCCGGGCGAGCCGGTCGCCGCGCCGTCCGCCGGGCTTGCGGCGGAGCTGCCCGTCGAACCCGGGCAGGCCGTCGAGCCGCCGGTCTACGCCGACGCCGAGGCCTGGATCGAGCACGTCCCGCAGCAGGCCGTCGAGGCCCACCCGGTCGCCCACCCCGCGGAGCAGCACCACCCGCAGCACCACCCGGGGCAGCACGCCGTCGAGCCGGCCCCGGCCGGGTCGCCGTACGGCGACCCCCAGGGCGGCTACGACACCGGCGTGTACGACACCACCGTGCTGGCCCCGATCCGGGACGGCATCCCCGCCCAGGCCGCCGACGACCAGGTCTACTACCCGCCGCAGGGCTACCCCGAGCAGCCGTACCAGGCCACCCCCGCGCACGGCACCTACGTGCCCTACCCGGACGGCCACCAGCAGCAGAACGGCTACGACACCGGGTACGACGCCCCGGTCTACGAGCCCACCCCCGCGCACGGAACCCCGCTGCCCGGCGCCGCCCACGACGGCACGCCGCCGCACGGCACCCCGTACGTCGACCCGCACCCGCACGGTGCCCCGGCCGAGGGCGGCGCCCCGGCCGGCGTCCCGTACGGCGCCACCCCCGCCCACGGCATCCGGCTCCCCGAGGACGACCACGCATCATGACGTCGCCTACCGACATCGGCGCAGCACTCCAGCAGGACGGCGGCGAGGGCGGCGCACCGGAGCCGATCGGCCTGGGCAGCTCCCCGCTGCGCGGCGACGCGCTGCCCAAGGCGCTCGGCATCTACCCGTACGCGGCCGACCTGTGGGCCGAGGGGCTGCTGTGGGGCGCGGTGCTGCGCTCGCCGCACCCGCACGCCCGGATCCGCGGCATCGACACCTCGGCCGCGCTGGCGCTGCCCGGCGTGCACGCCGTGGTCACCGCCGCCGACCTGCCGCCCGGCCCGGACGGCACCCCCGACGGCGCCCCGGCCGGGCCGATCGTCGCCGACCGGCCGGTGCTGGCCGCCGGCGTGGTGCGCCACCACGGCGAGCCGATCGCCGCGGTGGCCGCCGACCACCCGGACACCGCCCGGCTGGCGGTCGGCCTGATCGCGGTCGACTACGAGCCGCTCGAGGCCGTCACCGACCCGGAGCAGGCCTTCACCGCGCCGCCGCTGCACCCGGACGGCAACCTGTTCCGCCACCTGCCGCTGCGCACCGGGGACCCGGACGCGGCCGGCGAGATCGTCGTCGAGGGCCTCTACCAGGTCGGCCGGCAGGACCCGGCCCCGCTCGGCGCCGAGGCCGGGCTGGCCGTGCCCCGCCCGGACGGCGGCGTCGAGCTGCACCTGTCCTCCACCGACCCGCACGGCGACCGCGACCGCACCGCCGCCTGCCTCGGCCTGGAGCCGGACCGGGTCCGGCTGGTGGTCACCGGCGTGCCCGGCGCCACCACCGACCGCGAGGACCTCTCGTTCCAGGTCACCCTGGCCCTGCTGGCGCTGCGCACCGGCCGCCCGGTGAAGATGACGCTGACCCGCGAGGAGTCCTTCCACACCCACGCCTCGCGCCACCCCGCGCTCCTGCGCTACCGCCACCACGCCGACGCCGAGGGCACGCTGGTGAAGGTCGAGGCGCAGATCCTGCTGGACGGCGGCGCCTACGCGGACGTCTCCGCCGAGGCGCTGGCCGCCGCGACGGCCTTCTCCGCCGGCCCGTACGTCTGCCCGAACGTCTTCGTGGACGCCTGGGCGGTGCGCACCAACAACCCGCCGGCCGGCCGGATGCGCGGCGAGGGCGCCCTGCAGGCCTGCTTCGCGTACGAGTCGCAGCTGGACCAGCTGGCCGCCAGGATCGGCGTGGACCCGGTGGAGATCCGCCGCCGCAACGCGATGTCCACCGGGGACCCGCTGCCCACCGGACAGGCCGTCACCTGCCCGGCGCCGGTGCGGGCCCTGCTGGACGCGGTGGCGGCCGAGCCGCTGCCGGCCCTGCCGGTGGACGACCCGGACGCCGAGTGGCTGCTGCCGGGCGGGCCCGGTGGCGCCGGCGATCCGGCGGCGGTGCGGCGCGGCATCGGCTACGCCGTCGGCATGGTGCACATGCTGGGCGCCGAGGGCGAGGACGAGGTCTCCACCGCGACCGTGCGGGTCAGCGGCGACCACGCCACGGTGATCTGCGCGGCGGTCGACGCCGGGCAGGGCTTCGCGACGCTGGCCCGGCAGATCGTGCAGACCGTGCTGGGCGTCAGCGAGGTCTACATCGCCCCGGCCGACAGCGACCAGTCGATCGCCGGGCCGTCCGCCCGCGGCCGGCACACCTGGGTCTCCGGCGGCGCCGTGGAGCGGGCCGCGCTGATGGTCCGCCACCAGCTGCTGCAGCCGATCGCGGCGAACTTCGGGATGTCGGCGGAGCTGCTCCAGATCGCCGACGGCAAGATCACCTCGTACGACGGCGTGCTCGGCATGCCGGTCGCCGAGGCGCTGGAGGGCAAGGAGCTGTGGGCCACCGCGCAGTGCCGCCCGCACCCCACCGAGCCGCTGGACGAGGCCGGGCAGGGCGACGCCTTCGTCTCGATCTCGTTCTGCGCGATGCGCGCGGTGGTGGACGTGGACATCGAGCTGGGTGCGGTCCGGGTGGTCGAGATGACCGTCGCCCAGGACGTCGGCCGGGCGCTGAACCCGCGCCAGATCGAGGACCGGATCGAGGCGGGGGTGGCCCAGGGCGTGGGCCTGGCGCTGCTGGAGGACCTGCGGACGGAGGGCGGGGTGCTGCAGAACCCCTCGCTCACCGGCTACCGGCTGCCCACCGCGCTGGACACCCCGGAGGTGCGGATCGCCGCGCTGCTGGAGGAGCGCGACGTGGTGGCCCCGTTCGGGGCCAAGGCGGTCGGCGCCGTTCCCGCGGTGGTCGCCCCGGCGGCCGTCGCCGCGGCCGTGCGCGCCGCCACCGGCCTGCCGGTCGGCCGGCTGCCGATCCGGCCGGAGGACGCCGTCACCTCCTGACCGGGGGCTCCCGGGAAGAGGGGGAAAAGCAGAAAGGAATTGCCGGTCGACTTTCGGAGTCGACCGGCAATTCCTTTTCCGGCGAGGCCATGGCGGGAATCGAACCCGCGTGCACCGCTTTGCAGACGGTTCCCTAAGCCACTCGGGCACACGGCCAGTGAATTCATGGTGGCCGATCCGGGGGAGCACGGTCAACGCCCTTTTGTAAATTCTGTGTGGCAGTGTGTGCTACGGTCGGATGCAGGTGGCGTCATTTCCGCCACCCCGGACGAGCGCGTCGTACCCGGTGACGACAAGACGGCGCAGTTCAGCGGCAATCCGGCCGCTGTGGACTGCGGAGGTACCACCGTCATGGCCTGGCTCGTTCTGCTCCTCTCGGGTTTCCTGGAGACGGTGTGGGCGGTCGCCCTGGAATCGTCCAAGGGCTTCACCCGGCTCGTTCCCAGCCTCGTCTTCGGCATCGCACTGCTGTTCAGCATGGGCGGCCTGGCGTACGCGATGCGCACCATTCCGATCGGTACCGGCTACGCCGTCTGGGTCGGCATCGGCGCGGTCGGGACCGCGGTCTACGGCATGGCCGTCCTGGGGGATCCGGTGACCATGGCCCGGATCGGCTGCCTGCTGCTGATCGTCTCCGGCGTGGTGGGCCTCAAGGTGCTGCACTGACCCCCGCGGCGTGCCCGGCGCGCGCGCCGTCCCGCGTCCCGTCCTAGGTCCCGGGACCCAGGGGATCACCGACCGGGGTCAGGGGTCATCGAGGCTGACGGCTCTTACCATGTCACGTATGACCACTGCCTCCCCCACCTCGGTCGACCCCGTACCGATATCCCCCGACGACGACCCCGGCGGAGGAGTCCTCGGCGGCCGCTACCGCGCGCTGACGCTGGGGATCGTCTCGGTGGTCCTGGTGATCGCCTTCGAGGCGACGGCCGTCAACACCGCGATGCCGACCGCGGCCCGCGAGCTGCACGGGCTCGGGCTGTACGCCTTCGCCTTCTCCGGCTACTTCACCACCACCCTGTTCGCCCTGGTCGTCTCCGGCCAGTGGTGCGACCGCAGCGGCCCGCTGCGGCCGCTGTTCACCGGCATCGCGGTCTTCGGCGTGGGACTGGTGGTGGCCGGGACGGCCCCCGGGATGTGGGTGTTCGTGGCCGGGCGGGCCATCCAGGGCCTGGGCGGCGGGCTGGTGATCGTCGCCCTGTACGTGGTGGTCGGCCGGGCCTACCCGGAGCGGTTGCGGCCCGCGGTGTTCGCGGCCTTCTCCTCGGCCTGGGTGCTGCCCTCGATCATCGGCCCGCTGGTCTCCGGGGCCGTCACCCAGCACCTGGGCTGGCGCTGGGTGTTCCTGGCGGTGCCGGTGCTGATCCTGCTGCCGCTGGCCGTGATGGGCCCGGCGCTGCGCCGCTCGGAGAGGGAGCACCCGGTGGTCAGGGGCGCGGCCTTCGACCGTCGGCGCACCCTGCTGGCCGCGATGGCGGCGGTCGGCGCCGGCCTGCTGCAGTACGCGGGCCAGCGGCGCGATCTGATCGGGCTGCTGCCCGGGATCGCCGGGGCGGCGCTGCTCGTGCCGGCCGTCCTGGGGCTGCTGCCGGCGCGGACCCTGCGGGCCGGTCGGGGACTGCCGACCGTGATCCTGCTGCGCGGGGTGGCCGCGGGGGCGTTCTTCGCGGCCGAGGCCTTCATCCCGCTGATGATGACCACCCAGCGCGAGCTGTCCCCGACGCTGGCCGGCCTGACCCTGACCAGCGGCGGTCTCACCTGGGCGCTCGGCTCCTGGCTCCAGGGCCGGCCCGGGGCGGAGCGCTACCGCACGGTGATGATCCGGGGAGGCTTCGTGCTGACCGCGGTGGCGATCTCGGGCGCCGCCCTGGTGCTGTTCCCGGCGGTGCCGGCCTGGGCCGCGTCGGCGGCCTGGGGCGTCGGCGGCGTCGGGATGGGGATGGCGATCGCGAGCGTCAGCGTGCTGATGATGAAGCTCTCCACGCCGGAGGACGCCGGGGCCAACTCGGCCGCCCTGCAGATGAGCGACGCGCTGGGCAACGTGCTGCTGACCGGTCTGGCCGGAGTGATGTTCGCGGCGCTGGGCGGCGGCTCGCTCGCCGCCGCCCACGAGGGCGGCGGGGCGGCCGGCTCGCCCGGCGCCTTCGCGGTGATCCTGCTGTCGATGGCCGGTGTCGCGGTGCTCGGCGCGCTGCTCTCCGGGCGGGTGCGGACGAGGGCCTGACGGTCAGCTGCCGGCGGTGGCGCCGGCGGTTGCCCCGGTGGGGGCGTCGGCGGGGGCCACGGCCCCCGCCGGGGCGCCGAGGAAGGCCTCCCAGCCGCCGGCCGGGGACTGCCCCGGGGCGAGGGTCTGGAGCTTGCGCAGCACCGCCGGGTCCTGGGCGTCCAGCCAGTCGACCAGCTGCCGGAAGGAGACCAGCCGGACCTCCGGCTTGTCCGCGATGGCCCTGAGGGCGTCCTCGACGGCGTTCATGTAGATGCCGCCGTTCCACTCCTCGAAGTGGTTGCCGATGACGTACGGCGCCCGGTTGCCGTTGTAGGTGCGGTCGAAGCCCATCAGGTAGGCGTCGCGGGCCTGGGCCTGGAAGCCGGGGTGGAGCGCCGGGTCGGCCTTGGTGTTGGGGCCGCACTGGTTGTACATGATGTTGTAGTCCATCGAGAGCACCTGGAAGGTGTGCCCGGGGAACGGGATGGACTGCAGCGGGAGGTCCCACAGCGCGCCGCCCTGGATCTTCTGCGGCCACACCTGGGTGCCGTTGCCGCTGCTGTCGTAGCGCCAGCCGCGCCTGACCGCGGTGGGCAGCAGGTTGCGCTGGCCCTCCAGGCAGGGGGTGCGGCCGCCGATCAGCTCCTTGCGGTAGTCGAAGGGCAGCGCGGGCAGGTCGGTGAAGCCGGTGTTGGTGCGCCAGTTCGTCACGAAGTCCATCGCCTGCTGGATCTCGCTGTCCCACTCCTCCGGGGACCAGCGGCCGACGCCCGTGGAGCCGCAGAAGTGGCCGTTGAAGTGGGTCCCGATCTCGTGGCCCTCCGTCCAGGCCGCGTGCACGTTCTCCAGGGTGACGCGGATGTGCTGGTCGCTCAGGTAGCCGATGTCGGAAGCGCCGACCTTGTGCTGCGGCGGGCGGTAGAGGTCCTTCTTGGACTCGGGCAGCAGGTAGAGGCCGCTGAGGAAGAAGGTCATCTTCGCGTCGTGCTCCTGGGCCAGCCGGCGGAAGCGGGCGAACAGGCCGTTGTCGAGCTCGCCGGCGCCGTCCCAGGAGAAGACCACGAACTGCGGCGGGCGCTGGCCGGGCCGCAGCCGCTCGGGGACGGGCTGGTGCGGCTGGGCGCCGGTGTCCGAGGTGGAGCCGTCGCCGATCAGGACGGCCTGCGGCTGGGGGGCCGGGGCCGGGGTGGGGGTGGTGCCCTGCTCGTCGGCCGCGCCGGTGGCCGGGGCGGCGCCGCCGGTCGCCCGCTCCCCGCCGGTGGCGTGGTTGCTGCCGCAGCCGGCCGCCAGGGCGGCGGCGGTGGCGGCGCCGGCCGTCAGCAGGGTGCGGCGTGAGAGGGCTTCCATGGTCACTCCGTTCGTGAGGCGGTGGGCGGCGTGCGGGGAGTGCGGAGTCCGGTCGGACGCGTGGCGGAGGAACCCGTGACCGGGTCAGCATGGCACGGGGGTGGGGCCGGTCGTAGCGGCACAGCGCACGGTCGTGAGCGATCGCCCGAACGCCGCAACCGACCGGGGCCGTGGAACCGTCGGTAGGTCGTGTCGGGCGTGTTCCCACGGCGAGCGCATGCGGGGGGCGGTCGTCGCGCTCCGCGACCGGGCGCCCACACGGCGCACGGAAGAGGCCGTCTGCCCTGCCGATCGGCGGGTGCCGATACGACCGTCGTATGGACGTGCCTTACAGTCCGTTCCGGTTGAATGTTCCCAGGAAACTCCCAGGAAGCGGGATTTCCGTCGGCAGAGGGGAGCGCCCGTGGGCGTCCAGCAGAGCAGGGGCCCGTGGCCGGGCACCCTGGCGGCGGGTGCCGCGCTGGTGCTCGGGGCCTGGCTGCTGCACGACGGGGGTTCGTCGCTGCCGCCCGTGCCGGGGGCCGGCCAGGCCCAGGCCGGGATCGCGCCGGTCTCGATCGTCCCGCCGCTCGGCCCGTCCGCGCCGACCCGGATCCGCATCCCGGCGGTGCGGCTGGACGCCCCGGTCGCCCCGCTCGGGCTGGACGCCGAGGGTCACCTCCAGGCCCCGCCCGAGGCGGACCGCAACCTGGCGGGCTGGTTCCGCGGCGGGGCCAGCCCCGGTCAGCGCGGCACCGCGATCCTCGCGGGGCACGTCGACAACAGGGCCGGACCCGCGGTCTTCTATCATCTGGGCGCGCTCCGTCGGGGGGATCGGATCGAGATCGCCCGGGCGGACGGCGCCACCGCCGTTTACCAGCTTTACGCCATCGAAGTGCACGACCGAAAGGACTTCCCGGACGACCGGGTCTATCGTCAGGCCGCTGACGCGCAGCTGCGGGTGATCACCTGTGGCGGCTCGTACAGCGAGGAACACGGCTACGACGGCAACGTCGTCGCCTACGGATTCCTGGCCGACACGACCCCGCCGGGCAAAGCCGCATGAGCACGTTGACCCTTGCCACTCGCTGGAACCCGATCGACTGGCCGCTCACCGAGGGCCTGATCCCGCACGCCGTGCTGGCGGCCGGCTGGGCGGCGCTGTTCGCGCTCGCCATCGGCCGCGACCGCAGCTGGTGGCGGGTCCGCCTGCCCGCCGCGCTGTTCACCGCGGCCGCTCTCAGCTGGCTGCTGGACGTCGTGGTCGACGGCTGGTGGCACCCCTTCCCGGAGGGCACCCCCCGGTACGTCACCGAGTGGATAGCCGTCGCCCTGCTCGGGCTCTGTCTGGCCGGCTACCGGATGAGCCGACTCACCTGGCGGCGGCGGGGGATCGCCCTGGGCCTGAGCGGCCTGGTGCTGCTGATGGCCTCCTCCGAGGTCAACATCGGCTTCGGCCAGTTCCCGAGCGGGCGCGTGATGCTGGCGCCGTGGCTGACCAAGACCGACGGGCTGGTCGCCACCAAGGCGGGCCAGGTCGTGGGCGCCCCGCCCGGCACGTCGCTGGAGGAGGTCTGGAAGCCCCCGGCGGACCTGCCCGAGAAGGGCACCGTCTCGGTGGTGCCGATCCCCGGCACCAAGTCGGGCTTCAAGGCCCGCGACGCGTACGTCTACCTCCCGCCCGCCTACCAGGCCACCCCGCGGCCGCTGCTGCCGGTGGTCGTGATGATCACCGGTCAGCCCGGCATCCCGGGGGACTGGGTGCTCTCCGCGCAGATCAACGAGGCGCTGGACGCCTACGCCGCGGACCACGGCGGCCTCGCGCCGATCGTGGTGATGCCCGATCAGCTCGGCTCCACCTGGAACAACACGCTCTGCCTCGACTCCAAGATCGCCAACACCCAGACGTACCTGGCGGTGGACGTGCCGGCCTGGGTCCACCAGAATCTCCAGGCCGCGACCGGCCGCACCGCCTGGGCGATCGGGGGCGCCTCCATGGGCGGCACCTGCGCGCTCCAGCTCGGCGTCAACGCGCCCGACGTGTACGGCACCGTCCTCGACATGTCCGGGCAGGAGGAACCGACCCTCGGCAGCCGGGAACAGACCGTCAAGGCCGCGTTCGGTGGTGACGAGAAGAAGTTCGACGCAGTCGATCCGCTCCAGGTGATGGCCCGCAAGAAGTTCCCGGACACCAACGTCGCGTTGGTCGTCGGCGAGACCGACGAGGAGTTCAGACCGCAGATGGAGAAGGTCTACCGGGCCGCGCAGGCGGCCGGAATGAAGGCCAAGTTCGACCTGATGCCGGGCGGCCACGGCTGGGTCGTCTTCCGCCCCGGCATCGCCGAGCAGCTCCCGTGGCTCGCCCAGCAGACCGGGCTGACCCGGTGACCGGGGCGGGGACCGTACTGGCCACCGTCGGCGAACAGCGCGGGCCCGGGCCGGACGCCGAGCGGGCGGCCGAGCGGGGCACCGACCGGGCCCCGGTCACCCGCACGGCCGAGCCGCGCCCGCAGCGCGTGCGGCGGGCGGCCAGGGTGCTCGGCTCCCGGCTGCGCTCGGCGCCGCTGACGCTGACCCTGCTGGCCGGGCTCTGGCTGCTCGGCGCGGCCACCGGCAGCCTGGGCCACGGCCCGTCCGACCGGCTGCTGGAGCGGGCCGGGATCGGCCTGTCCACACTGGCCGAGGGCCACTGGTGGACGCCGGTCACCTCGATGTTCTGGTGCTCGGGCAGCGGCTCGTACGTGTTCACCAGCCTGCTGCTGCTCCTGGTCGGCCCGGCCGCCGAGCACCGGCTCGGGCGGCCGCGCACCCTCGCGGTGCTGGTCGGCGGGCAGGTCGTCGGCACCCTGCTGGGCACCGCGCTGGTCGCGTGCGGCTCCGCGGCGGGGGAGCAGTGGACCGCCTCGGTGGCCGATCAGATCTCGGTCGGCCCGGGCGTCGGCGTGTTCGCGCTGGCCGGGGTGCTCGGGTACCGGCTCACCGTGCTCTGGCGCCGCCGGCTGCACCTGCTGGTGCTGCTCGTCCCGCTGGTGATGACGCTGTACGTGGGCCACCTGCAGAGCGTCCAGCGGTGCGCCGCCGCGCTGGCCGGGCTCGGCCTCGGCGCGCTGGTCAGCCGGGGCCGCCCGCACCTGCGCACCCACCGCTCCTCGCACTCCGAGACCCGGGTGCTGGTCGCGCTCTGCCTGGTCGCCGCCGCCTTCGGGCCGCTGCTGGCCTCGCTGTACGACAACGCCAGCGGGCCGTTCAACACCTTCTCGGAGCTGTACCTGTCGCACCGGCTCAGTCCGGAGGAGGTCGCCGACTTCTGCGCGCTGTCGGCGCACGACTGCGCCCGCGCGCACGCCGTCGTGCGGATCTTCGACACCCCGGGCCGGATGATGGCCGCGCTCTTCCCGGCGCTGCTGCTGGTGCTCGCCGAGGGGCTGCGCCGGGGGCTGCGGCTGGCCTGGCTGGTCACCGTGGCCACCGAGCTGCTCTGGGCGGCGCTGCTGTGCTGGCTGTACCTGGACGCCGGGCCGGTCAGCCGCGACGTGGTGCAGTACTTCGTCGAGGCGCTGCTGCTGCCGCTGCTGACCACCGTCCTGCTGGTGGTCACCCGCAAGCGCTTCCCGCTGCGGCTGTCCGGCCGCTCGGTGCGCCGGCTGGCCCTGGTGCTCGGCGGCGCGGCGCTCGCCTCCGCGGCCACCTACGTGGGGGTCGGGAGGCTGGCGGCCGGGGAGTTCGAGCCGGGGGCGACCGCCCGCCGGCTGGTGGCCGGACTGCCGGCCCAGTTCCTGCCGCCCGCGTACAACGACCTGCTGCCGGACTACCCGATCGCGGTCGGGCCGGTGGCGCGCTTCCTGGAGACGTACTGCGGGCTGGCGTTCTGGGCCGTCGCGCTGGCCGTGCTGCTGTCCGTCTTCCGCCGCCCGGTGCTGCACACCGACGCGGCGGCGGCCGCCCGGGCCCGGGCGCTGCTGACCGAGCACGGCGGCGGGACGCTCTCGTTCATCACCACCTGGGACGGCAACCACTACTGGTTCGACGAGGAGGGCCGGGCGGCCGTCGCCTACCGGGTGGTGGGCACCGTCGCGCTGACCACCGGCGACCCCTTCGGCGCGCCGGAGGACCGGGCCCGGGCGGTGGCCGGCTTCGCCCGGTACTGCGACGCGCGCGGCTGGACGCCGTGCTTCTACAGCGTCTGCGGCGAGACCAGGGCCGCCGCCGCGCAGCTCGGCTGGCGCTCGCTGCAGGTCGCCGAGGACACCGTGGTGCCGCTGCCCGAGCTGGCCTTCACCGGCCGCAAGTGGCAGGACATCCGCACCGCCCTCAACAAGGCCGGCAAGCAGGGCATCTCCGCGGAGTGGTGGTCGTACCACGAGGCGCCGCTCGCCCTGCGGGAGCAGATCCGGGCGATCTCCGAGGAGTGGGTCTCCGAGAAGGGCCTGCCGGAGATGGGCTTCACGCTCGGCGGGCTGGAGGAGCTGGACGACCCGGACGTGCGGGTGCTGGTCGCGGTGGACGAGCAGCGGGTGGTGCACGGGCTGACCAGCTGGATGCCGGTGTACGAGGACGGCGTGCCGGTCGGCTGGACGCTGGACTTCATGCGCCGGCGCTCGGACGGCTTCCGCGGCGTCAGCGAGTTCCTGATCGCCTCGGCCGCGCTCGGCTTCAAGGAGGAGGGTGCGCGCTTCCTGTCGCTGTCGGGCGCGCCGCTGGCCCGCACCGGGCAGGACGGGGAGCCCACCGGGCTGCAGCGGATGCTGGACTGGATGGGCAAGGTGCTGGAGCCGGTGTACGGCTTCCGCTCGCTGCTCGCGTTCAAGGCGAAGTTCCAGCCGGAGTACCGGCCGATGTACATGGCGTACCCCGACCCGGCCGCGCTGCCCGGCATCACCAGGGCGATCGGCAAGGCGTACCTGCCGCACCTGACGGCGGCCCAGGGCGTCCGGCTGATGCGCAAGCTCTCGGGCTGATCCGCCCGGGAGGCGGGCGGGCGACCGTACGGGCTTCCCGGGCCCCGGACCCGGGTTGCCGTCGGCGACCCGCCGGCGAGCGGGCGACTCACCGGCCGGGGGCGGACGGGCGCGTCACGGCCCGGAAGCGCTGGGGCGCTCCCGGACGCCGGCGCCCGTCAGCCGAGCAGCTGGGCGAGCGCGCGGTCGGCGTCCAGGTGCAGGTGCTCCTCGCCCTCGGGGACGAGCAGCCGGCTGCGCCACAGGAAGCGGCGCAGGTCGGCGGTGTCGAACTGGACCAGTGCGGTGCCCTCGGGGGCCCGCAGCTCGATCATGGTGCGCCGGCCGACCGCGGGCCGGACGTGGACGTCGCCGGCGCCGGCCGGCAGCTCGATGCCGGCCGAGAGCAGCTGGCGCGCGAAGATCCAGACGATGTCCTCGGAGTCCCGGCGTTCGGCGGGGTCGTCCAGCGAGAACTCGGCCGGGAAGGCCATCCGGACGGCCAGCGGGTCCTCCGGCAGGTAGGAGAGCACCACCCGCAGCCGGACCGAGCGGTGGGTGGAGAGGATCAGGCGGGCCTGGACGGTCTCTTCGACGGTGCGCACGGGGTGGTCCCTTCGGTTCGGTGCGAGGCCGCGCGGCGGCAGGTGGGGGTTGGTGCGGCCTCACCCTGGTGAGAGTCCCGGGACCGGTGGTGATTACCGGGTTCCACGGGGCATTTCCTGTGATCCGGGTCACATCGATTTCCGGCCGCGTGGGCCCGGCGCGGAGCCTCGCCTGGAGGCCCGAACGGCGCCGGACCGGTACGCTGGGCGGGTTGTCCGATCGCCGCCCGACCGCGGGGCGAGGCCGCAAAACCGCCTCTGACCTGCGATGATCCCCCCTCGGAGACCGTGAGTACTGCCGCCGCCTCCTCGATGCCGCTCTTCTCCGACGCCCCGGAGTCGCAGGCGCCCGCCCGATCCGTCGGCCATGCCGCGCCCGCCGGTTCGCACCACCTCTCCCCGGCCTTCCCCGGCCGCGCCCCCTGGGGCACCGCGGGCAAGCTGCGGGCCTGGCAGCAGGGCGCGCTGGACAAGTACATCGAGACGCAGCCGCGCGACTTCCTCGCGGTCGCCACCCCGGGCGCGGGCAAGACCACCTTCGCGCTCACCCTCGCCTCCTACCTGCTGCACAACCACCTGGTGCAGCAGGTGACCGTCGTCGCGCCGACCGAGCACCTGAAGAAGCAGTGGGCCGAGGCCGCGGCACGGATAGGCATCCGGCTGGACCCGGCGTACTCCTCCGGGCCGCTGTCCCGGGACTACCACGGCATCGTGGTCACCTACGCGGGCGTCGGGGTCAACCCGATGCTGCACCGCAACCGGACCGAGGCCCGCAAGACCCTCGTGATCATGGACGAGATCCACCACGCCGGTGACTCCAAGTCCTGGGGCGAGGCCTGCTTCGAGGCCTTCGAGCCGGCCACCCGCCGACTGGCGCTGACCGGTACGCCGTTCCGCTCGGACACCAACCCGATCCCGTTCGTGGCGTACGAGGCCGGCGGCGACGGCATCCGCAAGTCCGTCGCCGACTACACCTACGGCTACGGGCACGCGCTGGCCGACCACGTCGTCCGCCCGGTGATCTTCCTCAGCTACAGCGGCAACATGCGCTGGCGCACCAAGTCCGGCGACGAGCTGGAGGCCCGGCTCGGCGAGCCGATGACCAAGGACCTGATCGCCCAGGCCTGGCGCACCGCGCTGTCCCCGCAGGGCGAGTGGATCCCGGCCGTGCTCCAGGCCGCCGACCGGCGCCTCACCGAGGTCCGCAAGGCGATCCCGGACGCCGGCGGGCTGGTCATCGCCACCGACCAGAACGTGGCCCGGGCGTACGCCAAGATGCTGCGCGAGATCAGCGGCGAGAAGGTCACCCTGGTGCTCTCGGACGAGGCCGAGGCGTCCAAGCGGATCTCCGACTACGCGGAGGGGACCTCGCGCTGGATGGTCGCCGTCCGCATGGTGTCCGAGGGCGTCGACGTGCCCCGGCTCTCCGTCGGGGTGTACGCGACCTCGATCTCCACCCCGCTGTTCTTCGCCCAGGCCGTCGGCCGCTTCGTGCGCGCCCGCAAGCGAGGCGAGACCGCCTCCGTCTTCCTACCGACCATCCCGCTGCTGCTGGGCTTCGCCAACGAGATGGAGCTCCAGCGCGATCACGTGCTGGACCGGCCGAAGAAGGAGGGCGACGGCCTCTTCGACGAGGAGGACCGGCTGCTCGCCGAGGCCGAGCGGGCCAACGACGGGCCGGACGGCGCGGGCGGCGAGGAGTTCTCCTACGAGGCGCTGGGCTCCGACGCGGTCTTCGACCGGGTGCTGTACAACGCCATGGAGTTCGGCATGCAGGCCCACCCGGGGAGCGAGGAGGAGGAGGACTACCTCGGCATCCCGGGCCTGCTGGAGCCGGACCAGGTGCAGATGCTGCTCCAGAAGCGCCAGCACCGGCAGATCCAGCGCAGCAGGACCAAGCCCGCCGAGGAGGCCGACCTGCTGGAGCTGCCGGCCGAGCAGCGGCCGGTGGTCACCCACCAGGAGCTGCGGGAGCTGCGCAAGGAGCTGAACGCGCTGGTGGCCGCCTGGCACCACCGCACCAGCCAGCCGCACGGCACTGTCCACAACGAGCTGCGCCGCCAGTGCGGCGGGCCGCTCACCGCGCAGGCCACCGCCAACCAGCTCAAGGCGCGGATCGCGAAGATCCGGGAGTGGGCCAAGTAGCCGGACGGGCGGCGGGCTCCGCACCGCCCGTCCGCTCCGGCGCCTTCGGGCGCCGGAGCGGGGGCGCGTCCGGACATCGGACCGGGGGCGCGTCCGCACCCCGGTACACCCGGCGAATCGCGGGGATTTGTCCGGAATCCGAAGCGGTGTTGAAGTCGATCACGCCCGAATTTTGGACAACCACTTCCGTCGCGTCATTTCCTTCACTACCTTTCCCCCACGCTCTTCCGCCGGGCAACCCCCGCGGGACGGCGTCGCGGGGCCGTGCGCGTCGAGGACGACGCCGTGCGGCCCGAGCGCGGCCACCCCCCACCCGCGCGCGACACCGACCTTGGAACGGCGCCGCCCGCCCCGCGAGCGCCGCGGAAAGGATTGCCCGCCGTGACTGCCGAGACCTCCCAGACCCTGGACCGCGGCGTCCGGGTCCTCAAGCTCCTCGCCGACTCCGAGCGAGGGCTCACCGTCACCGAGCTGGCGGCCCGGCTGGCCGTCAACCGGACGGTGGTCTACCGGCTGCTGGCCACCCTGGAGCAGCACGGCCTGGTCCGCCGGGACATCGGCGGGCGCGCCCGGGTGGGCCTCGGCGTGCTGCGCCTCGCGCACCGGGTGCACCCGCTGCTGCGCGAGGCCGCGCTGCCGGCCCTGCGCAGCCTCGCCGAGGACCTCGGCGCCACCGCCCACCTGACCCTGGTCGACGGCAACGAGGCACTGGCCGTCGCCGTGGTCGAGCCCAGCTGGACCGACTTCCACGTCGCCTACCGGACCGGCCTGCGCCACCCGCTCACCGAGAGCGCGGCCGGCCGGGCGATCCTGGAGGCGCGCACCTTCCCCAGCCAGCGCAGGCCCGAGCAGGGCTTCGTCATCACCCGTGCGGAGGAGCAGTCCGGCGCGAGCGGGGCGGCCGCCGCGCTGGTCGGGCTGAGCGGCATCGAGGGCAGTGTCGGCGTGGTGATGCTGAACGGCATGGTGCCCGAGCGGGTCGGCCCCCGAGTGGTGGAGGCGGCCACCGAGGTGGCCGACGCCCTGAGGTAGCGCCCGCACACGGTGTCGGGTGTGTTTGGATTCCCCTTGTGTCCGACACCAAGCTCCCCAAGGCCCTCACCTCCCCGCGGACCCGCACGCTCACGCTGTGCGGCGTGCTGGTCGCCGCGCTGTTCGGCGTGGCCGCCTTCGTCCCGCTGCCGTACACCCTCACCTGGCCGGGGCTGACCGCGGACACCCTGGGCTCGTACCAGGACAGGCCGGTGCTCACCATCACCGGGGCACCGCTGCGCACCACCGAGGGCGAGCTGCGGATGGTCACCATCACGGCGACCAACGCGGGGCAGACGAACACCTTCTGGCGCTCGATGCGGGCCTGGTTCGACCAGAAGGAAGCGGTGCGCCCGACCGAGACGGTCTACCCGGAGACCGACCCGGCGAAGGCCGAGGAGGTGACCGCCCAGCAGATGGCCGAGTCCCAGGACGCCGCCACCGCGGCCGCGCTGAGCTACCTCCACCTGTCGCCCGACCAGGTGAAGGTCAAGATCGACCTGGGCGACGTCGGCGGCCCGAGCGCCGGCCAGATGCTGGCGCTGGGCATCGTCGACAAGCTGGCCGGCGACGGCAAGGGCGGCGACCTCACCGGCGGGCTCACCATCGCGGGCACCGGCACCATCGACGAGGACGGCACCGTCGGCCCGGTCGGCGGCGTCCCCCTGAAGACGCAGGCGGCCGCCCGGGACGGGGCGACGGTGTTCCTCCTGCCCAAGGACGAGTGCACGGACGCCAAGGTGAACACCCCGCCGTCGCTGCGCCTGGTGCCGGTGGGCACCCTCGCCGAGTCGGTCTCCGCCCTCCAGGCGCTGAGGAGCGGCGGCAGCGTCCCGTCCTGCTGACCGGGGCGCCGGGGCCGCCGGCCCCGGCGGGGTCAGATCCCGAAGGCCACTGCGGCGAAGTCGTCGCCCATCCGGGTGTGCAGCTGGCTCGCGATCCCGGCCAGCCGGTGGGCCTGGGCCATCGGTAGGGAGACCGAGATCGCGCCGATGCCGTTGCCCGCGACGATCGGCACCGCCGCACCGGCCGTGCCGATCTCGTACTCCTGGAACTGGGTGATCGGGACGACCCGTCGCGGGCCCTGGCGCGGCAGCAGTGGCAGGCAGGCCGGGTCCCGCAGGGTGTACGGGGTGAACGGCACCATCGGGTAGCGGGCCAGGTGGTCCCGGCGCTCCTCGGCGGTCATCAGGGCCAGCACGGTCTTGCCCGACGCGGTGGCGTGGGCGGCGGCCCGGAAGCAGTTCCGGTCGATCAGCGGCGCGCCCGGGGCCTCGGCGGCCTCGACCAGCTCCACCTCGCCGTGCCGGTACCAGGTGAAGTAGACGGCGGCGGAGAGCTCGTCGGCGAGCATGCCCAGCAGTGCCTTGAGCCGGGCCCGGCCGGTCGCCGGGCCGTCGTAGCGGACCAACCCGGCGACCGCCGGACCGGTCAGGTAGAGGCCCTTGCGGCGTTCCAGGTAGTGGTCGTGCACCAGGGTGCGCAGCAGGTGGTAGGCGGTGCCCAGGGCCAGATCGGTGTCCCGGGCGAGCTGCTTGGCGGTGGCGCCCTTGGGGTAGCGGGCGGCCGCCTCCAGCAGGCGCAGGGCGCGCTGGGCGGAGGCGATGAGGGTGGGGGCGGGACCGTTCGCCGCGACCGCGTCCGTCATGCCGGGGCCGACCCGGGGGAGGGCGCGGCCGCCGGGGGTATCGGGGGGCCGGCGGGCGGCGCGAGAAGTAGTAGAACGTTCATATGGAGATCTTGCGGCCGTCGGCGCCGCACGAACGTGCCAAATCGGCGCGTCGGGGCCATCGGATCCTCCTACTCGGCGGCGGCCTGGTCCACGAGCGGCAGGATCCGGTACGGCACCGGGTTCTCCAGCACGATCGCGGTGGACGAGCGGACGATCCCGTCGAAGCCCAGCACCCGGTCGATCACCCGCTGGAGATCGGCGTTGGAACGGGCCACGATCCGCACCAGCATGTCCCCGATCCCGGTGATGGTGTGCAGCTCCAGCACCTCCGGCACGCTCGCCAGGTGGGCCCGCACGTCCGCCCCCTGACCCTGGGAGATCTCCAGGGTGGCGAAGGCCGTCACCGGGTAGCCGATCGCCGCCGGGTCCACCTCCGGGCCGAAACCGCCGATCACGCCCTTGGCCTGGAGCCGGTCCAGCCGGGCCTGCACGGTGCCCCGGGCGACCTGCAGCCGGCGCGAGCACTCCAGCACCCCGATCCGGGGCTCCTCGGCGAGCAGCCGGATCAGCCGGCCGTCCAGGGCGTCGATGGCGTCGTTGGTGCTGCCGGCCGGGGCGGCGGAAGTGCCTTGCGGCGCGGCGGAGTCGGGCGAGCCGGAGGAGCTCGGAACGCGGGCGGGAGGCATCGACGGCACCGTCCTGGGGTGGGCATTCTGTACAGCGGCGCGGCCGATTCTCCCGCTCCGGGGCACAGCTTGACCAGGAGGAAACGGAACAGTTGCGCGCGGGTCGGCCCGGCGACACCCTCCAGCCACACCCCCGTGCTCAGGGCCCCACCCCCGCTGCCGGGGGCGGCCAGGATGGTGCGTACGCCTACCGGGAGGGCAGTCATGACCGACACCGCCGCCGAACCCGCCCTGTTCGGGGCCGGCCTCGTGATGGATCCGGCGGAGGCCGGGCCGCTGCCGATGGGCCGCGCCGACGCGGTGGTCTTCGCGGTCACCGACGCCGAGCGGGCGGCCCGCCGCTACTGCGCCGCGCTCGGGCTGCGCTGCACCGCGTACGCCGGGCCGGACACCGGTGAGCCGGAGACCCTCTCGTACGTGCTCGCCGCGCCGGGCACGCGGATCGTGCTCACCTCCCCGGTGCGGGCCACCGGCCCGCGCGGCCGGGAGCTGACCGCGTACCTCGACCGGTACGGGGACGGGGTGCTGGACCTCGCGGTGAGCGTGCCGGACGTCTACTACGCCTACGACTACGCGGTGGACCGGGGCGCGCTGTCGCTGGCCGAGCCCTACGAGGCGCGGGACGACTACGGCGCGGTGGTGCTGGCCACCATCGGGGTGCCGGGCGGGACCAGGCACACGCTGGTGGACCGGGCGGGGTACGTGGGGCCGTACCTCCCGGGGTACGTGCCGCGCGACGGCTTCTGACGGCCCGCCGCCTGACCGGGCGTCCGCGGTCGCGCCTCAGCGGACCACCGTCTCCACGATCGGCGCGTGGCCGTTCCAGGAGGCGAAGACCGAGTTGGCCTCGTCGCCGCGGGTGAAGTCCACCCGCAGCCACTGGCCGTCGGTCCACACCTGCATCTGCCAGCCGGGGTCCGGGGTGGCGGACACCAGGGTGGCCCGGTCCGGCTTCAGGTCCAGCGCGACCTTGCCGCCCGGGATCGGGTAGCTCTTCACCGTGGACGTCGCGGTGGCGGTGGGGGCGGGCCTGCGGGTGGGCGACGCGGCGGTGGTTCCGGGCATCGGGCCGTGCGGTGCGGTGGCGGCCGTGGCGGCTGTGGTGGTGGTCGGGGAGGCCGCCGGGGGAGGGGTCGTGGGCGGTGCGGTGGAGTGCGGCTGTTCCGGGGTGGCGGGCGCGGAGTGCGGCGTGCCGTCGGCCTTCGGGGAGGGCAGCGGAATCGCCCCGGGCTGCTCGAAGGCGGCGCCGGTCAGCACCGCGTGCACGCCGAGCCAGGACAGCGCCACCGCCGCCCCGGTGGCCGCCGCCCAGGCGCCGAGCTGTACCAGTCCGTTCCGCATCGTCCGCACATCCTGCCGTATTTCCAAACGGATGGAGACCGGCACCCCCGGTATTCGGCAGGGGAGTTGCACAATGTCCGGACCCACCCCCGAGGTACAGACCACTGACCGGCGATGGCGTACCGTGCAGGCCCATGGCAACAGTGCTCGTGGTCGAGGACGACCCCTTCGTACGTTCCGCCCTCATCCGCCACCTGACCGACACCGGTCACGCGGTCCGCAGCGTGGGCACGGCTCTGGAGGCGTTGCGGGAGGTCGCCCAGGTCGGCTGCGACCTGGTGATCCTCGACCTCGGCCTGCCCGACCTGGACGGCAGCGAGGCACTCAAGATGATCCGCGGCCTGACCAATGTGCCGGTGATCATCTCCACCGCCCGGGACGACGAGGCAGAGATCATCCGGCTGCTCAACGACGGCGCGGACGACTACCTGGTGAAACCTTTCTCCGGGGAGCACCTCAGCGCCCGGATGACCGCCGTGCTGCGCCGCCTCGGCGGCGGAACGGCACCCGTCGCCCAGGTGCTGCGGGTCGGCGGACTGGCCATCGACCTCCAGCGGCGGGAGGCCGCGCTGGACGGGAGACCGCTCGACCTGACCCGCCGCGAGTTCGACCTGCTGGCCTTCCTGGCCGCCCGGCCCGGCGTGGTGGTGCCCCGCAAGGAGATCCTCGCCGAGGTCTGGCAGCAGACCTACGGCGGCGACCAGACCATCGACGTCCACCTCTCCTGGCTGCGCCGCAAGCTCGGCGAGACCGCCTCCAACCCCCGGTACCTGCACACCGTCCGGGGCGTCGGGGTCCGGCTGGAAGCCGCCGGGGGCCTGGCGGAGCACCGGACATGAGGCGGTTCGGGCGCTCGCTGCGCTGGGCCCTGATCAAGGCCGCCGTCGCCGGGACCACCATGGTCGCGCTGGCCTTCCTGATCCCGCTCGGGCTGATGGTCCAACAGACCGCGCGGGACCGGGCGTTCACCGCCGCCGAGCGGCAGGCCGCGGCGCTCGGGCCGGCCCTGGCGATCACCACCGACGAGGAGGCGATCACCCGGGCCCTGGCCAGTACGGACGCCGGCGGGCAGAGGCGGATGGCGGTGCACCTTCCGGCGGCCGGGCAGCCCGCCGGGGCGGGCGGCGGCGATGCGCTCCACGGCGGCGGCGGCGGCGGCGGCGTCAGCGTCAGCGGCGGAGGTGGCGGTGTCGGTGGCGGTGGCGTCAGTGGTGGCGGTGGCGGCGACGCTGCCGCGGTTCGGGCCGGCGAGGGCGAGCCCGGGGGCCCGACGCTGGGGGAGGGGCGCGCCACCACGGCCGACGTGGCCACGGCCGGCGGGCAGGGCCGCTCCTTCACCGTGAAGGTGGCCGGCGGGTACGCCCTGCTCCAGCCCGTCGCGGTGGACACCGGGCGGACCGCGGTGGTCGAGGTGTTCGTGGCCGAGAGCGACCTCACCCGGGGCGTCGCCACGGCCTGGCAGGTGCTCTCCGCCGTGGCGCTCGGCCTGGTCGCCATCTCGGTGCTGGTCGCCGATCGGATGGGCAGCCGCATCGTCGCCTCCGCGCGCAAGCTCGCCGCCGCCGCCCGCTCGCTCGGTGCCGGGGACCTCTCGGTGCGGGTCCCGGTGGAGGGCCGGCAGGCCGACGGCAGCCCCGAGGAGCTGCGCGAGGCCGGCCAGGCGTTCAACACCATGGCCGACCGGGTGGTCCAACTCCTCGCCGCCGAAAGGGAACTGGCCGCCGACCTGTCGCACCGGCTGCGCACCCCGCTGACCGTACTGCGGCTCAACGCCGCCTCGCTCGGCGAGGGCGACGCGGCCGACGCCACCCGGCACGGGGTCGCCCAGCTGGAGCGCGAGGTCGACCAGATCATCCGCTCGGCCCGGCGCGCCCCCGAGGACGCGCCCGCCGTCGCGGTCGGCTGCGACGCCGCCGAGGTGATCCGGGAACGCGTCGCCTTCTGGTCGGCACTGGCCGAGGACGAGGGACGCCGCTGGCAGCTGGCCGGCGTTGAACGGGCGGCGCCGGTGTCCGTCCAGCGCGGGGACCTCGCGGCCGCCGTCGACGCGCTGCTCGGCAACGTCTTCCGGCACACCGCCGTCGGCACCGCCTTCTCGGTGGACGTGCTCGCCACCGACTGCTCGGTGATCGTGCTGGTCGGCGACGCCGGACCGGGCTACAGCGACCCGGCCGCGGCCCTCAAGCGGGGCGAGGGGCACGGCGGCGAGGGCTCCACCGGCCTCGGCCTGGACATCGTCCGCAAGCTCGCCGAGTCCACCGGCGGGGACGTCGCGCTCGGCCGCTCCGCGGTGCTCGGCGGCGCCGAGACCCGGCTGCGGCTGCGCACCGGGCCGCAGGAGGCGGAGCCCGCGCGGGGCGGACGGCGGCGGAGCCGGGGCGCGCTGTTCCAGAAGTGACGGCGGGTCGGGGTGGCGGGTGTGCGGTCCTCCCCGCGCGGGGTCCGCCCGCGGCGGAGTACGGCAGGCCAGGGCCATCCGTCACGTTCCGTAGTCGATCGTGTCCGGTCCCTTCCGAACGGCATCCGGTATCGTCGCTGGTTGGCCGAGCCGTGGACGGAGTGGACAGTGACAGCGGTGCAAGACGAGCGCAGCCCGGTGCGGACCGCACCCGACCCCTCGCCCGCCCCCCTGTCGGACCGGCTGCGCCGGGCCCTCGGCGCCCCCGTGCGGGCGCTGCGCGAGGCCCCCCGCCGTCCGCTGCTGGCGGCCTCCGCCGTGGCGCTGCTGTCCTTGCTGGTGTACGCGGTGGTCCGGCACTTCGTCCACACCTCGATGGTGGACATGATCGTCTACCGGGCCGAGGGCGCCGCCGTGGCCGACGGCACCGACCTGTACGCGCTGCGCGTCACCGAGTGGAACCTGCCCGCGACCTACCCGCCGTTCGCGGCGATGCTGTTCGTCCCGACCACCTGGTTCCCGGTCCCCTTCCTCCGGGTGGCGATCACTCTCGGCAACGTCGGGCTGCTCGCCCTGCTGACCCACCTGTCCTTCAAGCTGGTCGGCTGGCCGCGCCGCGACCTGCGGCCGGTCGGCGTGATCCTGGTGACCGGCCTCGGGGTCTGGCTCGAACCGGTCTTCACCACGCTCCGCTACGGCCAGATCAACCTCGCACTGGCCTGCCTGATCCTCTGGGACCTCACCCGTCCGGACGGCCGGCGGAGCAAGGGCGTGGCGATCGGCATCGCCGCCGGCGTCAAGCTCACCCCCGGCCTGTTCGCGGTCTACCTGCTGATCACCGGCCGGATCCGGGCCGCCTTCGTGGCGGGCCTCACCTTCCTCGGCACCTTCCTGCTCGGCGCCCTGGTCCTGCCGGACGCCACCTGGGGCTTCTGGACCAAGTACCTCTACGACTCCTCCCGGGTCGGCAAGACCTGGATCGTCGACAACCAGTCGATGCGCGGCGCCTTCGCCCGCCTGCTGCACACCGCCGACCCCGGCACCATCGCCACCATCGGGGCCGGCCTGATCGCGCTGGCCGGCCTCGCGGTCTCCGCCTGGGCCGCGCGCAGCGGCCGCTGGCTGCCCCGGGCCGAAGCCTGGGGCGTCTGCTGCGCGGCCGTCACCGCCGTACTGATCTCGCCGATCAGCTGGACCCACCACTGGGTCTGGTGCGTACCGATGCTCGTCCTGCTCGCCGCCGAGGCCTCGGCCGAGCACGCCCGCCCGGCCGACGTCCGCCGACTGCGCTGGCGGGCCGTCTTCTGGGCCACGCTGGTCGCCTTCCTGTCCTTCGCGATGTGGGCCGCGAAGCCGGTCGGCCCGGCCGTCCTCGACATGTCACCGTGGCGCCAGCTGCCGACCTCGGTCTATCCGTGGGTCGGACTCTGCTTCCTGCTCGCCGCCGCCGTCCGGATAAGGGCCCGGCGGCGTTCGGCCGGCGCGCCGCTGGTCCGGCTGCCCGGACAGCGGGACGCCGGAGGACCGGACGCCGCCCGCGGTCGTCAGCAGGCCCCCGCGGCCCGCTGAGCCGGCGGGGGCGCCGCTCCTTCTCCTGCTTGTGCTCCCGCTCCGCCGCTTCCGTTCCCGCTGCTCGTTCTCGTTCTCGTTCTCGTTCTCGCGGTCGCGGTCGCGGTCGCGGTCGGGTTCTTGCGGGTGTGCGTGTTCGTGCCGGTGCTGCTGGACGTGCCGGTGCACGCTGCGGCGCATGCCTAGGCGAGCAGTTCGGCGAGCGAGCCGTCCATGTCCAGCGAGGCCAGCTCGCTGCCCGGCGGAACCAGCCGGTGCGCCCGCTCCAGCCAGGCCGCGACGGCCGGCAGCGGGGCCTCCAGCAGCGCGTCCCCGGCGGGCGAGCTCAGCGCCAGGCAGAGCACGCTGCGCCGGCCCGAACGGGTCGGCCAGATCCGCACGTCGCCCTGACCGCACGGGCGGAAGGTGCCCTCGACCAGCAGCTCGCGGGCGAACACCCAGGTCACCGGCGAACCGGTGTCCAGGTGGAAGGTCATGTACACCGCGTACGGGTCGTGGCTGCCGTAGGACAGCCGGGCCGGAACGGGGACGCTGTGCTCCGGCGAGAGCACCAGGTTGAGCTCCAGCTCGTGCTCGACGACGCTGACGGGACGCTCCATGATCGTCTTCCTCTCTGCCTTCGGGCGGTGCCCGGTTCCGGGCCCTGTGACCTTTGAGAGGGCGGTCCGCACCGGCTCTTACACACGTTTCCGGGATTTCTTCGGGAAGTTTGGTGAGGGGTGGTGAACGGCGGGTGGCGCGGCGCGCGAGCAATCGTCGTGCGCTGCGTTCCCTACCTTGGGCGACCCCCCGCTGTCCGGGGAATCGCGAACTTCCCGTCAGGGCTTCGGTGAGGTACTACCCTTTGTGACTGCCCGGCGACTGTCCGCCCATCGGTGGCGCCCCCACTCGCGCCGAGTGCCGGGCGCGCGCCGGGTCGTGTGCGCGGGTGGACGCGTCTGCGGCGGACGGGCCCGGTCGGCCCGCGCCGTCCTCGTCAGGACCTGCCAGGAAAGAAGACCCCCATGACGGACCGCCCCTTCGCCGTCGACGGCGATCCGGCCGTCGCACCCGAGCCCGGCTACTACGCCGACCCCTCCATCCCCGGCTTCGTCCGGTACTGGGGCGGCTCGGCCTGGGTGCCCGGCACCAGCCGGCCCGCGCCCGCCGAGGGCGAGGTGCTGGCGCCGCCCCGGTACGCGACGCGGCGGTCCGCCCCGGAGGGGGCGGCGGCGCGGGCGGTGCGGCCGCCGGTGGTGCCGGTGCGGGCCGCGGCTTCGGAGGTGGCCGTGGCTTCGGAGCCGCTGCGTCCGGAGCCGCTGTGGCCGGAGCCGGCGGGCCCGGAGCCGCTGTGGCCGGAGCCGGTGGGTCCGGAACCGGTGCTGTCGGAGCCGGTGGTGTCGGGTGCGGTGGCGGAGGTGCGGGTCGGGTTGCCCGCCGGTGGGGGTGACACCGGGCCGGTGTACTTCGACCAGACCTCGGGTGGGGCCTCCTTCGTGCTCGGGCCGCGCGTGGCGGAGGTGATCGGCGGGCCGGTGTTCCGGACGGTCGACGGGCCGGGGGTTTCGCCGGGGGTCTCGCCCGGGGTCTTGCCGGGGGCGCCCGCGGGGGTGGCCTCGGGTGTGCCCTCGGGCTTCGCCGGCGCACAGTTGCCCGGGGTCGTGGACGAGTCGGTGGCCGCCGCCGCGGCGCCGCCCGAGGCCGCCCAGGGCCCGGGCCAGGGTTCGGGTCCGACCCCGGCTCCCGTGGTCGGGGAGTCCGGGTGGCAGGCCGACCCGCGGGCGCAGCGGGGCCTGATGGACACGGGTGATGCGTCGCGCTGGGTCTCCTGGGGGGTGCTTCCGGAGGCGCTCGATGTGGAGGAGGGGCGTGCGGAGCCCGTGCATGCTGCGGTTGTCGGGGAACCGGCCGCGGCCGGCGCTCCCGCCGCGGCGGTGACCGTGCGGGAGTCGCCGGTGTCGGCCGTCCTGGCCTCGGGCCCGGTGCCGGTGATCGGCGAGCGGGCGGCCCCGGCCCCCGTCCCCGTCCCGGTCCCGGCCCCCGTCCCGGTCCCGGTCCCGACGGAGGTCGCCTCGAAGCCCGTCGCCGCGGCCGCCGTGACGGCCCCGGTCTCGGCCCCCGCCGCCCCGCTGCCCGCCCTGCGGACGGTTCGCGAGACCGCCGTCCAGCCTCGCCCGGCCACCGGCCCCGCCCCCGCGCCCTCCCGTACCGCCGGAGTCGCCCGGACCACCCGTACCGCCCGGACCACCCGTACCGCCCCGGTCGCCGCGCCGGCCGGCCTCGGCCGTCGCCTGGCGGCGCGGACGGTGGACACCGCCGTGCTGCTGGTGGTCGCGGTCGCCGCCGGGATTCCGCTCGGCCGCTCGGTGACCGACCACCTCCAGCAGAAGGTCGACCAGGCGCGGATGGCCAGCGCCCTCAGCCGGCGCCAGATCCAGGTCTGGCTGGTGGACGACGTGGTGCTGGGCAAGATCGCCGTGCTGATCGGCATCCTGCTGTTCGTCAGCCTGCTCTACGAGGTGCTGCCGGTCGCCCGCACCGGCCAGACCTTCGGCAAGAGACTGGCCCGGATCCGCGTGGTGGACACCGCCGCCCCGGCCGCCCGGACCAGGCTGAGCCTCGGCCGCTCGCTCCTGCGGTGGGCCGTGCGGCAGCTGGGCACGGTGCTGCTGCTCGGCCTGGTCTGGCCGGTGTTCGACCGGACGGCGCGACGGGGGTGGCAGGACCGCGCGGCCCGTACCCGGGTGGTGCGCGGCTGAGGCCGGAGGGTCCGGTGCAAAACGGACGGAATGTCCCGAACATCAAGAATGTGCGATGTTCTACTCGGGGTCATGAGCACCCACGACCCCTCAGGCCCCCAGCCGGAAGGGGGCGGCAAGCCCTCCTTCGACAAGCAGCCCCCGCAGCCGGGCGGCGGCACGCCGGAAGGCGAGCCGTCGGGCCCGACCCCGTCCAGTGGCCCGTCCGACGCCCCGTCCGACGCCCCGTCCGGCGGCCCCGGCGCCTACCAGGGCACCTACGGCGGCAGTCCGTACGGCGAGCCGACTCCCGGTCAGAACCCCTACGGCCAACCCCCGTACGACCAGCCGCCGTCCGGCTACGGCACCGGCTACGGCCCCGGCGCGTACGGCACCCCCGGCGCCGGCCCCGTCCCCGGCATGCCGCCGATCGGCACCTGGCCCAAGCGGATCCTCGCCCGGCTGATCGACTACGCCCTGGTGCAGGCCGTCGCTGTGATCGTCGTGGGGCCCTTCGTCGACCTCGGCACGCGCAACGGTTCCACCGAGGCGTTCTGGCTCGGCTGCGCGATCTACCTCGTCTACGAGGCCCTGATGCTCAGCCGGGACGGCCAGACCCTCGGCAAGAAGGCGATGAAGATCCGCGTCGCCATGCTCCTCGACGGGAACAAGCCCACCCCGTCCGCCGCCTGGACCCGCGCCGCCGTCTTCATCCTCCCGGCCGTGCTCTGCTGCGCCGCGCTCTGGTGGCTCGTCGACGGGTTCTTCGGCGTCTTCGACAAGCCCTACCGGCAGTGCCTGCACGACAAGGCAGCGAAGACCGTGGTGGTCACCACCGAGGTCTGAGCGGCGGCACGGGACGCGCCTGCGCCCGGCGGCGGATCAGCGCTGCCGGGCGTACGCGTGCCCGGCGGCTGCCGCGGCGGGGCGCGGCGCCCGCGCCGGGTCCGCGGCGCCCTCCGCCGCGGTCGCGGCCCTGGCTGCGGCGGCGGCCATCGAAAGCACCGTCACCACGGTGCCGAGCGCCAGCGCGAACCCCACCAGCACCGAGACCGCCAGGACGCCCGAAGCGCCCGAGGCGGCCAGCAGTGCCACCGTGGAGGCGACGACGGTGAACGAGCCGAGGCAGGCCTGGGCGACGGAGGGGCGCGGCATGGCGGGGGGTCCTTCGCACGTCGGGGGAAACGGGCGGGAATGGTGCCGGTTCCAGTGGTCCTACCCCGCGGGGAGACGGGTACGTCCAGGCTAGACCCCGAGCGCGGGGGCACAGGGGGCGCACGGGCTCACCCCGGGGTCGTCCGGCCCGGTCGGTACGGTGAACCGAGACCCGTCGACACCACGCACCACCGCACACCACCACACCGGGGGACCCGACCATGCCCATCCCCGCCGACTGGCCCACCACCGAGGCCGAGGCGCTCGCCGAACAGGAGCGGCTGCGCCCGCTCGTCCAGGCCCACGACGACGAGGGCCCCGGCGGCCCCGGTTCCGGTGACCCCGCCCCCGCGGCCTCCGGCACGCTGATCGCCGGCGTGGACGTCGCCTACGACGACGACCACGACCTCGTCGCCGCCGCGGCCGTCCTGCTCGACCGGGACACCCTGGCCGTCGTCGAACAGGCCACCGCCGTCGGCCGGATCGCCTTCCCCTACGTCCCCGGCCTGCTCGCCTTCCGCGAACTCCCCGCCGTCCTCGACGCGTTGGCCGCGCTCACCCGCACCCCCGACATCGTCGTCTGCGACGGCTACGGCCTCGCCCACCCCCGCCGCCTCGGCCTCGCCAGCCACCTCGGCGTCCTCACCGGACTGCGCACCCTCGGCGTCGCCAAGACCCCCTTCACCTTCGACCACCACGCACCCGACGCCCCCCGCGGTTCCTGGAGCCCGCTCACCGACCCCGCCACCGGCGAGGAGGTCGGCCGCGCCGTACGCACCAGGGAAGGCGTGAAGCCCGTCTTCGTCTCCGTCGGCCACCGCACCGGCCTCGACACCGCGGTCCGCACCACCCTCGACCTCGCCCGCCACTACCGCCTCCCCGAAACCACCCGGCACGCCGACTCCCTCTGCCGACGCGCCCTCGCCGACGCCCTACGGACCGGGACGACCGCGAACTGACCATGCCCCGGGCGGGATTCGGGCCCGATGTGTTAGACATGAGACACCGGGGCCCGGCCCCGACCGCCAGGGACGGACGCACGGGGGAGGCGCCGAAATGGGAGCAGGGAGCACCGGTACCGGATCCACCGGCGGAGCCGGACAGGGCTACCGCATCGAAGTCGAACAGCTCCGCGCCTTCGCCGGCCAAGTACGGCTGCTCCTCGCCGACTTCCAGAAGCACGCCGACGGAACCGACGCGCACGGCCGCAGCGGCATCGGCAAGAACGCCTTCGGCGGCTTCGCCGAGGCCACCGAGATCCACGGCCGCTACGGCACCATGCGGGACGCGCTGCGCGACGTCCTCAACCAGCTCCAGGAAGCCGTGAACGAGGCCCAGCAGAAGGCCGACCTCACCGCCACCAACTACGAGGAACAGGACCGGCACGCCGCCGCGAAGCTCAAGCTCGGCGACGACGGGTGGTCCGTCGCACACCCCTCCGCGAGCAGCCAGGCCGCCGCCCAGCAGAACCGCACCCCGTCCACCCGCGGCAGCGCCACCGTCTGACCGCCGCCCGCCCGGACCGAACGGAGGCCGCCGGCCCGTGGTCTACACCGACTTCACCAAGTACAGCCACGCCCAGCTCCGCACGATGGCCCAGGCCCTCGACCCCGGCGCGGTGATGGCCGCCGGCGACCCCTGGCGCAAGGCCGCCGACACCCTCAAGCAGATCCGCCAGACCCTCACCAAGGCCAGCACCGAAGCCGCCACCACCTGGGAAGGCACCACCAGCGACGCCTTCCACACCCGCATGCTCACCCTGGCCGCCAGCATCAACAACGCCGCCGCCTACGCCAACGACGCCGCCAACATCCTCCACAGCACCTCCGAGGCCATGGCCAAGGCCAAGCGCGACATGCCCGAGGAACCCGGCAACTGGGACAAGGTCAAGGACACCGTCGGCGACGCCCTCTTCGGCGACGACGACGAACACATCCCCGTCGCCGACCGCAAGAAGGCCGAAGCGGCCGCCATCATGCAAACCCTCGCCATGCACTACCGCATCGCCACCCCGGCCCTGAAGCCCCCGCCGCCGCTGGACCTGAGGCCACGACAGCCGATCCGGGACGACCCGACAGACGGGGCCCAAGGCGATCCGAGTGGAGCGGCGGCGACGGCGGCTGCGATGGTGTCGGGCACCTCGATGGGGGCGGCTGGAGCATCGACACGGACGACGACTGTCCCGTCGCCTCAGCGCAAGTCCTCCCAGTCGCCGATGACGGCTCGGTCGGTGGCGAAGAGCGCCCCGGCTCCGACCGACTCGGGGATCAAGGGCGGTACGGCGCAGGCCCTTTCGAAGCCGGCGGTCCCTCCAAGTCGTGGTGCTGGAGATGGCATCTCCGGCAGGCCGGTGGTCCCCACTGGTGGAAGCATGCCGAATCCCGCACTTGCCGGGACACAGACCTCCGGGCTGGATCTCGTGCAGACCGGAAGCCCCACCACCGGTCCGTTCGGTGGCGGACACGGTTCGGAGGCCCCTCGTACCACCGGGCCGACGACCATCTCTCCGAGTGGGCCCATCGTCGGACCGGGGAAGGTGGGCCCCGGTGGTAGGGACATCTCGGGTGGTGCGATGCCGATCGAGAGTTCCGGGCCGCGTGGTGCCCGGGCTCGTGGCGGCTCCGGTGAAATCTCCCCCGGCATCGGTGCCGGGGACCGCGGAGTGCCTGCTGGAAAGCGACCAGGGGGTTCTCTGGCACGACCCGGCGGGGTCGCCGGAGAGACGGCGAAGCCTGGTGGACCACAGGGCAGGCAGGCATTCACGGAAGGTGGGTCCGGCCTGGGGGCACGGAACCGCCTCAGGGGTGAGCCGGGCGTGGCGAGTACGAACGGCGTGTCTTCCGGTGTGCCGCTGACTGGGCCACAAGGGCGTAAGAAGGACCGGGGGAAGGAAGGCAAGCGGCCGGACTACCTCGTCGAGGACGAGGAGACCTGGGCGTCAACCAAGCCCGTGAATCCGAACGTGGTGGAATGAAATCCGGTCCGTTAGCGGACAACGGTTCTGATCGCATCCCGCAGGTCGGTGGCCTGCGGGATGCCGCGCTGAGTGGGGTGACCAGGTTTGACGAGCCGCCGGTTGACACGTGGTACGGCGGCCCTTGCCGCCGGAGCACTGATCTGGGGGATCGCCGCGCCCGTGGCATCGGCCGATCAGATCAGGGACCAGCAGTGGGCTCTGAAAGCGTTCGAGGCAGAGACGAAGGTCTGGCCCACGAGCCAGGGCGATGGTGTGGTCGTCGCTGTAATCGACACGGGGGTGAGCCCGGAGCAGCCGGACCTGACCGGACAGGTGCTTCCCGGAGGAGACTTCTCCAGCGGCAACACAGACGGCAGAGTGGACAATGACGGACACGGCACCGGTATGGCGAGCCTGATCGCAGGGCATGGGCATGGCTCCCAAGAAGGGATCATGGGCCTTGCCCCGAAAGCGAAGATCCTTCCAGTGAAGATCAAATCTGGCGGCGACGGCCCGGACTCTCAGTCGACCCTGGACCCGCAGCCGACTCCGGATCCGCAGCAGAACGACCTGGCGGATGCGATTCGTTTCGCGGCGGACCACGGTGCGAAGGTCGTCAACATCTCCCTCGGAGGCTACTCCCGCTACGATTCGAAACTGCGCAAGGCGGTCAACTATGCGGTATCCAAGGACATCGTATTGGTCGCCAGTTCGGGTAACAGTGGGTCCGGCCTGGGGGTCGAGTATCCGGCTGCTTTCCCCGGCGTCGTAGCAGTGGGAGCCGTCGACTCCAACGGGGTGGTGTGGGAGCGTTCCACGTCGGGCGTCGAGACAACGCTCACCGCGCCCGGTGTAGGGATCTATCGTTCCGCACTGAAGTCCTCGACGGGCTACGAGCGGAGGAACGGTACTTCGGATTCCACTGCCTACGTCTCGGCGACTGCGGCGCTCATTCGTTCCAAGTACCCCAACCTGTCCGCTGGGCAGGTGATCAATCGGATGATCAAGTCGGCCACGCGCCCAGCCGGTGGGACGACGGTACCCAACAACGAGTACGGCTACGGGCTCGTCGCGCCGGCGAAGGCCCTGGAGGCGAATCCCGCGGTGGACAGCGGGCCCCGGGAGAATCCCCTGATCGGGCGGATGGAGGCGAAGGGCACGCCGCCTCCGGTGGCTGAGGAGACCGACGAGCCCCCTGTGGAGCCCATGGTTCCGGAGGGGGACAGTGCGGGCAGCGGCAGTGCGATCGGGGTCTGGGTCCTCGTGGGGCTGGCGGGCCTGCTGATCGGTGTTCTGGCGCTCGTCGTGGTGCTCGTGGTGCGGGCGCGGCGGCGGGCGTAGTGCTGCCGTCGGGGGCGTGTCAGTGGGTGGCGAGCCATTCGTCGCGTAGGGCGGCCATCTGGAGGACGTCCCAGTAGCGGTTGTCCCAGTGGTGGGCCTGGCGGGAGCGGCCTTCGAGGGTGAAGCCGGACTTGCGGTAGGCGTGGGCGGCGCGTTCGTTGTACTCGAAGACCTCGAGGTGGACGCGGTTGAGGCGGATGGTCTCGAAGGCGTGGCGCAGGACCAGGAGGGTGGTCTCGGTGCCGATGCCGCGGCCGGTGTGGCCCGGGGTGAGGGCGATCCGGAAGCTGGCGGAGGAGTTGTCGGGGTCGACGTCGGTGAGGGCGGTCTCGCCGAGGAAGTGGCCGGTGGTGGGGTCCTCGACGGCGAGGTCGAGGCGGTCGGGCTGGGCGGGGCGGGTGGCGCACCACTGGTGGATCCGGTCGCGGGTGAAGGCGGTGCGGGTGCCGGTGAGCCGGTTGGTCTCCTCGTCGGTGCAGAGCTCCCACATCGGGTCTGTGTGCCGTTCGTCGAGGGGGACGAGCCGGATGGTGGGGCCGTGCAGGGTGGGCTTCACGGCGAGGGCGGTGAGGTCGGCGAGGTGGGTGGCGTCGGCGGTCATGGCACTCAGGATGGTCGGTCGGCTTCCGGTTCGTCCACGCATTTCCTCCTGGTCGTGCGGGCGCGCAGCGGGTTGGAGTGTGCGGGGCGGTGGGGGCGCGTGAGGGGTGAGTGCGCCGGTCGGTGCGCCGGGGGTGGCAGCATTTCGGCGACCGCTGGCGTCATTGCCACTGGTGGGGCCCGCCGGGCGGCGGAGATGCTGGGCTCATGAACACTCCTGAGAGCACGCCGGCGGGGAACAGGTCGGTCGCCGCCACGGACGGCACCGGGCACGGGATCGTCCCGGACACCAAGGACTGGACCTGGGTGCTGGAACGCCCGTGTCCCGACTGCGGGTTGGACACCCCGCGGGTGGTCCGGGAGGACGTCGCCGGGATGGTCAGGGCCAATGCGGAGGGCTGGCTGACGGTGCTGGCGGGGGACGTGGACGGGCTGCGCCGCAGGCCCGCCCCGGGGGTGTGGTCGGCGCTGGAGTACGCGTGCCACGTCCGGGACGTCTTCCGGCTGTTCGACGTCCGGCTGGGTCTGATGCTGGACCAGGACGACCCGCTGTTCCCCAACTGGGACCAGGACGAGACGGCCGTCGCCGAGCGCTACGGGGAGCAGGACCCGAAGGTGGTGGCCGGGGAGCTGGCGGAGGCCGCGGAGCGGCTCGCCGGGGCCTTCGAGCGGGTGGCCGGGGAGCAGTGGGGGCGGACCGGGAACCGCAGCGACGGGGCGCGGTTCACGGTCGAGTCGTTCTCCCGGTACCTGATCCACGACCCGGTGCACCATCTGTTCGACGTGACGGGCGGGCGGGTCTGAAGCCGGCGGATCTGTGGCCGGCTGGTCTGGGGGCGGCCGGTCTGCGGCCAGACCGGGGGCGGTGGCGGGGCCGGGGGCGCGGGGTCACCAGCCGGAGGCCTCGCGCAGCATGGTGCGGCGCAGCCGTCCGGCCACGCTGGCGGCGTCGGTGCCGATGACGTCGGCGATCTCGGGGGCGGCGAGGCCGACCACGTAGTGCAGGATCGCCAGGTCGTCGTCGGCCGGGTGGCGGTCCGGGTCGGGGGTCACCTGGCGGGTGTGTTGGGCGACGGTGCCGCGCAGGATCTCCCAGGCGTGCGCGGTCGGGTTGGAGCTTCCCATCAACTCCCGCCAGTGCACCGCGATTTCCGCGAAGGCCTGCTGGACGGCGACGGCCGCGGCGCTGTGCTCGGTCAGCCATACGCGGGCATAGCTGAGGTACCGGGGGCGGTGGAGTTCGCAGAACGCGGTGAACTCCAGTGGCACGTCCGCCGGCTCGCCGGGCCCCGGGGGCGGCTCGACGGAACTCTCGTGACGGTTGGTCATCTCGGCTTCTCGGAAAGGGAGATGGGTTTCTGACGGTCGATCATCTGTGCTCACTCTACGGTAGGCCCTCGGTGCGCTGGGTGACCAATCCGATGGAATGCCCGGAACCCGCCGCCGCCAGGCCGGTTCCGGTGGCGACCGGGTGCGGCGCGGCGGCGGGACGGCCGGGCGGGGGCCGGCGAGGGCCGGCGGGGCAGTGCTGCGCAGTGGCGTGGGAGTCGTAGGTGCGAGCGTGTCGCAGCTGGTCAGAGGGTGTAGGGCGGCTGTGACTGCAAGGCAGTTGATGTGACACCGTAGGGCCTGGGGAGGCTGGCGTCCACGCTCAGGGCGCGAACCTGCGCCCGCACAACCACCCGCACAACCGCGCTCACGACCATCGCGGAGATCACCACGGACGGGGTGCGCTCGTCATCACGGTGATGCTCGTACGCATGGCGTTGACGGCGTGCGCGGAGCGGGCGGGGTGGGCGCGCCGCGGACGCGGGGTGGGGCGGGCACATCGACCGCGCCCCGGCGGCCTGAACGGGACCGGCCGGGGCGGGAGGGCGGGTGGAGCGGCCGCCGGTCAGGAGGTCGGCCGGGCCTCCGTGGGGGTGATCCGGTCGGCGGCGGTGCCCCGTTCGACCTGGGTGGGGAAGGCTTCGACGGCCCTCCGCCGGGCCGCCTGTGCCGCTGCGGCAGCCGCGGTCGCAGCCGCCGCGGCGGCCCCGGCGGCGGCCTCCTCGCGCTCGCGCCGGTGCGCCGCGCCAGAGGTGTGCGTGCCCGAGCCGTGCGCGCCCGAGCCGTGCGTCGCGGAGCCGTGCGCGCCCGTCGAGAGCGCGCCCGTCGAGAGCGCGCCCGAGCCGTGCGTCCCCGCCGCGTGTCCGCCGCCCGTGAGGGCTCCGGGGGCGTGCCCCCCGGCAGGCCGTCCCGCGGCCCGTCGTCGGCGGCCGAGCGCGGCCCGGGCGGCGTGTTCCTCGGCGGCCTGTCTAGCGGCCAGGTAGGCCTGTACGGCGGCCATGCCGTAGACGGGCTGGATCAGTTGGTGGCCCTTGAAGAAGGGCCTGGCCGGGGCGAACCCGGCGGCGACCACGAGGTCGCGGATCTCTGCTATCTCGGCCTCACTGCGGGCGGTGAAGCGGACCTCCCAGCCCTTCTTGTACGTATGGCCCTTCTCGCCGCTGCGGCGGGCGGGGTCCGGGCGGCGGACGTATCCGGGCAGACGGCCGAGGCGGAGCTGGGCCGCGCGGAGGCCGGCGGTCTCGTCACGTGACATGACGTAAGCCTAGGCAATCCCCGGGGCGGGATTGACGCCTTGGGGGTCCCTCGCCGTATGCCTTTGATCACTCTGGGTCAGGCGACCAGGTCGGCGATCATTTTCGATCACATATGACAACCTGATGAGCGTCAATTACTCCAAATGAGTGAGGGTATGAGGACTTTAGTGCGAGCTGGTCCCGGTTTCGCGACGGTTGAGTAACAGTGCGTCAGGGTCCCGGTCGCGGGTCCGGGCGGTTGGGGATGGTGTCGGCATGAGCTACCGGATTCCGTCGCCGCCGCCGTCCCTGGAGGAGCTGGCGAAGCGTCAACAGAACGTCGTCACCGCGAGCCAGTTGCGCGCCCGGGGCGTGCCGGCCCGGATCATCACCGAGCACTGCCGCCGCGGCGGCCCGTGGCGGCGGATGCTGCCGAGGGTCTACCTGCTACAGGCGGGCGAGCCCACCCCCGAGCAGCGGATGTGGGCCGCGCTGCTGTACGCCGCGCAGAACGGCCGCGAGGAGGGCCGCCGGGAGGGTGCGGTGATCACCGGTACGGCCGCGCTGGCGCTGTACGGCTTCACCGTCGTGCCCCGGCTGCCCGCGGTGACGGGGGTGGACGTCCTGGTGCCCCGGCAGCGCCGGCTGAAGGACGTCGGCGAGGTCAGGATCCGGCGCACCGAACGGGAGTTGGTGGCGCGCTCGGTGCACGGACTGGCCTGCGCGCCGGTGGCCCGGGCGGTCGCCGACGCGCTGGTCGAGTGGACGGCGGCGGAGTCGTCCGGCGGTTCGGCTCCGGTGCGGGAGGTGCTGCGGGAGGCCGTCGCCCTGCCCGGGAACCACTGCACGGTACGGGAGTTGGTGGTCGAGCTGACCGACTCCGGACTGACCGGCGAGCCCGGGGTGCGCGCCGCGCTGGACGAACTGATCGCCGCCGAGCGGGACTTGGCGCTGGAGCAGGTGGGGCGCCTGGTGGAGGAATGGTTGTTGCCCACGCCGCTGAGCGCCCCCGAGCTGCGGATGCGCGGCGGCACGTACATCGCCGTCCCGGACCTCTACTGGCCGGAGCGGGGTGTCGCGGTGGAGGTGGACCCGGAGCTGCGCTGCGTGAGCGAGGGCGAGGCCGCCTGGGTGCGCGGCGGCCAGCACCGGATGGAGTACCTGGGCATCCGCGTGGTGTACGTCTGCGCGGCCCGGCTGGCCGCCGACCCGGACGCGGTCGGCGGCGAACTGCGCGAGGCGTACCGGACGGGCGGGACGGACGTGGTGGAGCTGCTGGTGGTCTGAGCGGCCCCGCGTGCCCGCCCCAGAGCGGCCCCGCGTGCCCGCCCCAGAGCGCGCCCCGCTCCCCGACCCGCCCCCGAGCGCGCCCCGCTCCCCGACCCGCCCCCGAGCGCACCCCCCGCAAGCGCGGCCCCGCCACCGCGGAGCCGCACCCGAGGCCCCGGAACCCGCTACGAACGGACCACCGGTGTGCCGACCAGCTCGACCCCGGCCGCCCGCAGCTCCGCCAGCGCGGCGGCGGTGGTCTCCGCGCCGACCCCGGCGGTGAGGTCCAGCAGCACGCGGGTGGTGAAGCCCGCCCGGGCCGCGTCCAGCGCGGTCGCCCGGACGCAGTGGTCGGTGGCGATGCCGACCACGTCGACCTCGTCGACCTGCCGCTCGCGCAGCCACTCCACCGGCCCGCGGTTGTTCTCGTCCAGCCCCTCGAAGCCGCTGTACGCCGCCGAGTGGGCGCCCTTGTCGAAGACCGCCTCGATCGCGCCGGAGATGACGGCGGGTGCGAAGTTGGGGTGGAAGCCCACGCCCTCGGTGCCGGCCACGCAGTGCGGCGGCCAGCTGTCGACGTAGTCCGGCTCGGCGGAGAAGTGGTCGCCCGGGTCGATGTGGTGGTCGCGGGTGGCGAGGATGTGCTGGTAGCCGGGGGAGGACTCGGCGATCAGGTCGGTGATGGCGGCGGCCACCTCGGCGCCGCCGGCGACGGCCAGGCTGCCGCCCTCGCAGAAGTCGTTCTGCACGTCGACGACGATCAGTGCCCGGTGCATGGCTCGCATCCTCGGATCTCGGGGGCCCGCGGGAGGCGGCGCCCCGGTGGGGGAGCCCTCGGGAGTACGCGGCCCGGCCGTGCCTGGCGCGGGGGGTACTCGGGGAGCTCCGGGGGAACTCGGGGAACTCTACGGCTGACTGTAGGGAGTGGCGCGCGGGGGCGGAAGTCCCCGGGGCCGGTCCGGCGGCCCGGCGCCGGGCCGGGCTCCTGCCCCGGCTGCGGATTTCGCCTCGGCCCCGGCTGCGCCCCGGGCTCCCGTCAGTGGGCCGACCCCGCCGGCAGGACCAGTTCGGTCGGCAGCACCGGGTCCCCCTTGGACAGCTGGGTGGCCGACAGCGGCAGCGCGGCGCGGGCGCGCACGTGCCGGTCGCGGGCGGCGTTCAGCGGCTCCCGGCCGACGGTCACGCCGTTCAGCACCAGCGGCACCTGCGTCAGGTGCGGCCGCAGCTCGTCCGGGACGGGCCCGGTGCCGACCACCTCGGCCTCGGCGACGCCGTCGGCGTCGGGCCGGCGGGCCGCCCACTTGCGGCCGCCGATGCTGGTCTTGCCGCCGGCCGCGCGCTTGGCCACCGGCACCAGCGGCCCGCCCTCGGTCTCGGCCCGGGCGACCAGCTTGTAGACCATCGCGCAGGTCGGGTGACCGCTTCCGGTGACCAGGCTGGTGCCGACGCCGTAGCCGTCCACCGGTGCGGCCGCCAGGGCGGCGATCGCGTACTCGTCGAGGTCCGAGGTGACGATGATCCTGGTCCGGTCGGCGCCGAGTTCGTCCAACTGGCGGCGGACCCGGTGGGCCAGCAGGGTGAGGTCGCCGGAGTCGATCCGGACGGCGCCCAGTTCGGGGCCGGCCACCTCGACCGCGGTGCGCACGGCCTCGCGCAGGTCGAAGGTGTCGACCAGCAGCGTGGTGCCCTTGCCCATGGAGGCGATCTGCGCCGTGAAGGCGTCCCGTTCGCTGTCGTGCACCAGGGTGAAGGCGTGGGCGGCGGTGCCGGTGGTCGGGATGCCGTGGGTGAAGCCGGCCTCCAGGTCGGAGGTGGCGGCGAAGCCGGCCACGTAGGCGGCGCGGGCGGCGGCGACGGCGGCCTGCTCGTGGGCCCGGCGGGCACCCATCTCGATCACCGGGCGGCCGCCGGCGGCGGCGGTCATCCGGGAGGCGGCGGCCGCGATGGCCGAGTCGAAGTTGAGGATCGAGAGGATCACCGTCTCCAGGATCACGGCCTCGGCGAAGCTGCCCTCGACGGTGAGCAGCGGCGAACCGGGGAAGTAGACCTCGCCCTCGGGGTAGCCGTGGATGTCGCCGCTGAAGCGGTAGTCGGCGAGGAAGCGCAGGGTGTCCTCGTCGACCACGTCCTGGTCGGCCAGCCAGTCCAGCTGGGGGGTGGTGAAGCGGAAGTTCTCGACGGCGTCCAGCACCCGGCCGGTGCCGGCCAGGACGCCGTAGCGGCGGCCGCCGGGCAGGCGGCGGGTGAACACCTCGAAGACGGAGCGGCGGTGCGCGGCCCCGCTGCGCAGGGCGGCCTGCAGCATGGTGAGCTCGTAGCGGTCGGTGAGCAGCGCGGTGGAGCCGGCCGCGCGCACTGAAGTGGCGTCCATACGGATGATGCTACTACCACTTAGCGTCAGAGTGACGATTTCTCATGGAGCGCGCCGGGCCGGAATCGCCCGGGTGTCCCCCGGATGGCAGCATGGGGCGTGAGGGTTACGGACGACTGTGCAGCGAGGAGGAGCCGGCGTGAGCGTCGCGCCCGTGGAGATCGAGCGCCCGGAGGTCGAAGGGGTGCCGGTGACCGAGCCGGACACGCCCTGGGTGACCATCGTGCACAACGACCCGGTCAATCTGATGAGCTACGTCCAGCACGTCTTCCAGGCCTACTTCGGCTACCCGAAGGACAAGGCCCGGAAGCTGATGATGGACGTCCACACCAAGGGTCGGGCGGTGGTCTCCAGCGGCTCCCGCGAGGAGATGGAGCGCGACGTCCAGGCGATGCACGGCTACGGCCTCTGGGCGACGCTGCAGCACGACTGACCCCGGCCCGACCGGCGCCGGCAGGACGGGCGTCGGCGGGAAGGCGCCGACACGGTCGGCGCGCAGGCGGCCGGTGGCCGGTCGGCCCGATGGGCGCGGAACCGCCGGCCGTACGACCGAAGACGACGAAGACGGGCTGACCGATACAGATGGCTGGGTTGTTCGAGAGCACCGGCGGTGGCGGCGCGGCGATCGCGCTGGACGAGTGGGAGGCCTCCATCCTGCGCTCGCTGGAAGTGCAGTTGCTGGAGCTGATCGGCCCCGGCCCGGGCGGGGAGGGTGACGACCCGCTGGCCGCGCTGTTTGCCGAGGGCCCGACCGAGGCCCCCGCCGACCCGGTGCTGGCCCGGTTCTTCCCGGACGCCTACGGCGATCCGCAGAAGCCGGAGGACGAGGAGTCCAAGGTCGCTTCCGGCGAGTTCCGCCGCTTCACCGAGCTGGACCTGCGGGCCCGCAAGCGGGAGGACGCGCTGTTCGTGGTCCGGGCCCTGGACGGTCTCGGCGACGGCGGGGTGCTCAAGCTGGCCCTGTCCGACTGCCGGCGCTGGCTGGGCGCGCTGAACGACCTGCGGCTGGCCGTCGGCGTCCGGCTGGAGGTCACCGAGGACGACGAGGACGGCCTCTACGAGCTGCCGGACGGTGACGAGCGCAAGCCGCTGGTGATGGCGTACCTGTGGCTGGGCGCCATGCAGGAGTCGCTGCTGGAGGCCATGACGGACTGAGTCCGCGTGAGTCGATCCTGCACGTTCGATCCTGCGCGTGCCGATCCTGCGCGGACCGACCTCTTGCGGAGTGATCCTGCCCGATTCCGGGCAAGCCCCGGCCGTTTTGTCCAGAATATGGACCATCGGCCGGGGCATTTCTTATGAAAATCGGGCAAAACATACCAGGTCATGCTCAAATAACGCTCAGATGGACACCGTTATCCGAACTCCGCGTGGTACGACTTCTCCACCCCCGAGACCGACCAGGACGGTGCACATTGGCCGAGAAGTTGTACGACGAAAGGGTCGACAACACACCGGATGCGGAGGGCTACGAGCGCGGGCTCGGCAGCCGCCAGATCCAGATGATCGCGATCGGCGGGGCGATCGGCACCGGCCTGTTCCTCGGCGCCGGGACCGCGATCTCCCGCTCCGGACCGAGCCTGATCCTCTCCTACGCCGTCGCCGGCCTGGTGATCTTCGTGATCATGCGGGCGCTCGGCGAACTGCTCACCTACCGCCCGGTGTCCGGCAGCTTCGCCGAGTACGCCCGGGAGTTCCTCGGCCCCTTCGCCGGCTACGTGACCGGCTGGACGTACTGGCTGTTCTGGGTCGTCACCGGGATGGCGGAGACCACCGCCGCCGCCGTCTACGTGCGGTTCTGGGCGCCCGACATACCGCAGTGGGTCAGCGCGTTGACCTTCCTGGTCCTGCTCTACGCGGCCAACCTGATCTCGGTGAAGCTGTTCGGGGAGATCGAGTTCTGGTTCTCCATGGTCAAGGTCACCGCCATCATCGGCATGATCCTGATCGGCGTCGGAGTGCTGACCCTCGGCTTCAGCAAGGCCGGTGACACCGCGTCGCTCGGCCACCTCTGGCAGGACGGCGGCTTCTTCCCGCAGGGCATCGGCTCCACCGTGATGACCCTTCAGATCGTCATGTTCGCCTACCTCGGCGTCGAACTCGTCGGCGTCACCGCGGGCGAGAGCGAGAACCCCGAGAAGACCCTGCCGCGCGCCATCAACACGCTGCCCTGGCGGATCATGCTGTTCTACATCGGCGCCCTGGTGGTCATCCTCTCGCTCGTGCCGTGGACCGAATTCCGGCCCGGCGTCAGCCCGTTCGTCGCCGCCTTCGGCAAGATCGGCATCCCGGCGGCGGCCGGCATCATCAACTTCGTGGTGCTCACCGCGGCGCTCTCCTCCTGCAACTCCGGGATGTACTCCACCGGCCGCATGCTGCGCGACCTCGCGCTGCGCGGACAGGCCCCGGGGCGGCTCACCAGGCTCAACTCCCGCCGCACCCCGGCCTTCGCGATCACCGTCTCCTGCCTGCTGATGGGCATCGGCGTGGTGCTCAACGGCGTCGTCCCGGCCCGGGCGTTCGAGTACATCACCTCGGTCGCCACGGTCTGCGGCCTGTGGACCTGGGCGATGATCCTGATCTCCCAGATCCGCTACCGCCGGGCCTGGCGGGCCGGCCACCTGCCGCCGCCCAGCTTCAAGGCGCCCGGCGGCGCCTGGGTCAGCGGGGCCGCGCTCGTCTTCCTCGCCGTGGTCGTGGTGCTGATCGGTCTGGACCGGGACAACCGGATCTCGCTGTTCGTCTTCCCGGGCTGGGCCCTGCTGCTGGTGGTCGGCTACCGGGTGCTCAAGCGCCGTGACCCGCAGGCCCTCCACAGCGCCACCCCGGACCGGCTGCCCGCCGGCGACGGGAACGTGGACGCACACTGACCGGACGCGGACCCCACCGCCCGAAGGTGGACGCCCACTGACCGGACGCGGACCCCACCGCCCGAAGGTGGACGCCCGCTGACCGGACGCGGACCCCACCGCCCGGACGTGGACGCCCGCCGACCGCGCCTCGGACGCCCCGGCGGACAGCCGCCGGGGCGTGGCTATCCTGGCCCGCATGCTGACCATCACCCGAGAACTCCGCGACCGGATCGTGGCCCACGCCCGCGCCGACCACCCGGACGAGGCCTGCGGCGTGGTCGCCGGACCGGCCGGCAGCGGCCGGCCCGAGCGGTTCGTCCCGATGCTCAACGCCGCCCGCTCGCCCACCTTCTACGAGTTCGACTCGGGCGACCTGCTCAAGCTCTACCGCGAGATGGACGACCGGGACGAGGAGCCGGTGATCGTCTACCACTCGCACACCGCCACCGAGGCCTACCCCTCGCGCACCGACGTGAGCTACGCCTCCGAGCCGTTCGCCCACTACGTCCTGGTCTCCACCGCCGAAGGCAGCGGGGAGGACGACCCGTACCAGTTCCGCTCGTTCCGCATCGTGGACGGCGAGATCACAGAGGAAGACGTGCAGGTCGTCGAGGCCTACGCGGCCTGACCGGCACCCCCGCGCACGCGGCCCGCCGACCCCTCCCGGAGGGGCGGCGGGCCGCCGCCGTCTCAGCCCTGGGAACGGGAACATCCGGATCCCGAGACGGCCATGTCGGAGCGGGGCCGGGAATCTATACGATGAGCCCATGCGTTCCGTCGATGTGAGCACTCAGGCCCCGGGCACCCGCCTCGTGGCGCGCCTGCACATCGACCTGTGCCGGCACGCCGGCGCGATCTGTCCCGGCACGCCCGCGCGCTCGCGCTGAGAGCCGCTTCACCACCTCCCCGGGCCACCGCCCGCCGCTCTCCGGCGACGCCGAGCCCCGGGTGCCCGCCCTGCCGCGTCCGCTGCGGCCCACTCACTCCACGACTCGCACAGGAGCGCACCCATGGCCATCGAGGTCCGCATCCCGACCATCCTCCGCACCTACACCGACGGCGCCAAGGCCGTCGAGGGCAACGGCAGCAACCTCGGGGAACTCTTCACCGACCTCGACGCCCGTCACCCGGGCATCGCCGCCCGCCTGGTCGAGGGCGGCGAGCTGCGCCGCTTCGTGAACGTCTACCTGAACGACGAGGACGTCCGCTTCCTGGAGGGCATCTCCACCGCCCTCGCCGACGGTGACAGCGTCACCATCCTGCCCGCCGTGGCCGGCGGCGCCCGCTGATCTCCCGGTTCCCCCGGCCCACCGCGGCCGGGGGAACCGCCCCTCCATCCTCACCGCCTTGGCCGGAGGCCTCCCTTGCGTTACGACAGTCCGCTCGAAGCCGTCGGCAACACCCCGCTGGTCCGCCTGCCGCGGCTGTCCGCCGCCGTTCCCGGCAACGCCGACGGCCTGGTGAGCCTCTGGGCCAAGCTGGAGGACCGCAACCCCACCGGCTCGATCAAGGACCGCCCGGCCCTGCACATGATCGAGCGCGCCGAGGCCGACGGCCGGCTCACCCCCGGCTGCACCATCCTGGAGCCCACCAGCGGCAACACCGGCATCTCGCTCGCCATGGCCGCCAAGCTCAAGGGCTACCGGATGGTCTGCGTGATGCCCGAGAACACCAGCGAGGAACGGCGCGAGCTGCTCCGCATGTGGGGCGCCGAGATCATCTCCTCCCCGGCCGCCGGCGGCTCCAACACCGCCGTCCGGATCGCCAAGGAGACCGCCGCCGAGCACCCCGACTGGGTGATGCTCTACCAGTACGGCAACCCCGACAACGCGGGCGCCCACTACACCGGCACCGGTCCCGAGATCCTCGCCGACCTGCCCACCGTCACCCACTTCGTGGCCGGCCTCGGCACCACCGGCACCCTGATGGGCGTCGGCCGCTACCTGCGCGAGAAGGTCCCCGGCGTGAAGATCGTCGCCGCCGAACCGCGCTACGACGACCTGGTGTACGGGCTGCGCAACCTGGACGAGGGCTTCGTCCCCGAGCTGTACGACGCCGAGGTGCTCACCACCCGCTTCTCGGTCGGCTCCGCGGACGCCGTCCGCCGCACCCGCGAACTCCTCCAGCAGGAGGGCGTCTTCGCGGGCGTCTCGACCGGCGCCATCCTGCACGCGGCGATCGGCGTCGGGCGCAAGGCGGCCGCCGCGGGGGAGCGGGCGGACATCGTCTTCGTGGTCGCCGACGGCGGCTGGAAGTACCTGTCCACCGGCATCTACACCGCCGAGTCCACCGAGGCCGCGGTCGAGGCGTTGCAGGGCCAGCTCTGGGCGTAGCCCCGGCCGACTAGATGAATGAGTCCGATCGCTGACCTGGCCGCGACCATGACGAAGGGTGCCCGTTGGTTGGTTTGTGAAGACGAACCTGGACACCCTTCTGAC